>DATDQL010000138.1:0-4986 GCA_035292305.1 Thermoplasmatota archaeon | reverse complement strand
GACATCAGGTACCCGTGTCGGTCCCCGCGCGGTGGACCGGCGGATTCGAGACCGGCTCGAGGGTGGTCTTCTTCGGGAACAGCCTCGGCGTCGAGTGCCAGCAGTGCGGCGCCTACAACTCGACGAGCACGGGTCATCGCTTCTGTGCTCAGATCACGTGCCCGATCGCGGTCAAGGAGTACAAGCGACGCAAGCGGCGTCGGACGTCGACGCTGGAGCAGGTCTACATCCCGCGCAAGCGCGAGGAGATGCTCGCGGCCGCCTCCGCCGAGGAGCCCGCCGAGGCGTGGGCGCAGACGGAGCCGTGACCGCGCGCCGGGCGGTTCGCGGTCCCGCGTCCCGCCGAGCGCCGCCGCCTTCTTGACGGAGGACCGCCTCTCGCACGGCGTTGGACGCCTCGGATGCCGCAGGGCTCACGTTCCGGTGCATCGAAGGGTGCGGCTTCTGCTGCACGACGGCCCCGGGCCTCCTCGCGGGAGAGGAACGCGCGCTCCCACGAGCGCTCGTCGAGCGCAAGCCCGACGGCGCCCTCGGGCTGCGCCTCGAAGGGGCCGCCTGCGCCGCGCTCGATGGCGCGCGCCGCTGCACGGTCTACGAGGCACGGCCGTCCACCTGCCGTCAGTTCCCCGTCCACCTGCACGCGCTCGACGAGGTCCAGGTCACGCTCCATCGCGGCTGCCCGGGCCTCGCGGCGTCGGGCGGGGACGAGCCGGCGTCCGCCCTCGTCGCCGCCGCGACCGCCCGGCTCACGACGGGCGCCGAGACCGAGGCGCGTCGCGCGCGCGATAACTGGCGTGAGTTCCGGCGCAGGGCGCGGATCTCGGGCCTCTGGGACGAGCCCACGGCCCTTCGCGCGGCCGTCGCGGGGATCGTGCCCGGGCTCTGGACCGGAGCGGGCATCGAGCGGATCTACGCCGCGGTCGAGGACGGCGACCTGGTCGCAGAGGACGCGGTCGCCGCGTTCGAGGGCGCGACGGTCGAGACGAAAGCGCCCGCGCTCCTCGCCGACGTCGCCGCGGAGACGTTCGAGGGCGAGTTGCCCCAGGTCGTCGATCCCGCAGGGTTCCGGTGGCTCCGCGCGAAGTGGGCAGCGGGTCGCCTCGCGCTCGCGGACGCGCGCGGTCCCCAGCAGCCGGCGGCCTCGTTCGCCCTTCACGAGCTCCCGCTCTGGCGCTTCCGCGACGGCGCGGAGCGCGCGTGCGCCGATGCCGTCGTGCGCCTCGCGGGGCGCGACCTCGCGCTCGGCGCGGCGGCGCGGCTCGTCGACGTGACCGGCTACCAAGTGACGTTCGCATCCGCCTTCCTCCGCGTCGTCGCCGACCAGGCCGCCGGGATCGCGCTGAGGAGCGCGCTCCTCACCGCCTCCGCCGGAAAGGAGGCATCGGGCCGTGAAGACGCGAGCCTCGCCGTCGCGTGGCAGGAGACCGCGTTCCTCGCGCTCCCGACGGTCGGGGCGGTCCTCTGACTCAGCGCGTGTGCTCTGCGGGCGCCGCGGGATCCGCGCACCATCGCCGATACGCCGAGATACGGGAGATCGCGTTCTGCGCGTGGACGGCGACGAGCGTGCCGAGGAAGACGACGCCGAGGAGGCCGAACAGCACGGCCCCGTCGTGCGGACCTTGGAGCAGGTCCGCCGCGGCCGCGAAGCCGCCGACCACGATGAGAACGACGCCGAGCGCGAGCCTCGCGCGTAGATGGTCGATGTCCAGGTTCTCACCTCCGACTGCCGGGCGAGTCGAGAGGCTGGAGGTTCGTCTATGCTCGGTCTGTCGGGGACGCACAAAGACACGAAGGGAACGCCGGGCGCAGGACCGACTGCCTTCGTCGGGACGGGGTCGAGAGAACGGACCTTGGTGCGCTTCGTTCCCTTCGCGCCTTCGCTAGGCGTCGCGGTCCTGGATCGTCGCCTTGACGGGCCGTTCCAGGATCTTTCCCGACTGGTACGCGTTCCAGAACCGGCCCGCGACCGGATGCGGGACCTCGACCACGGTGTGGTCCTCCTTCACGAGCACGCCGCCGAGCGTCGACTCCTGGAAGCCGCACTTCTTGTTCACGGCGCGGAAAAGGTCGATCATGCGCACGCCGTCGCGAGCGCCGAGGTCGAGCCGGAACTTCACCATCCCGGTCGGGTCCGCGAGCTCCTTCCAGTCCATCACGCGCTTGATGGCGTCCTTCAGGAGGTGCTCGGGTTCCGGGACGTCCTGGAGCACGACCTTGGTCCCGGCGGCGTTCTCGATGTCGAGGATCGCGCGGCTCTCCTCGCGTGTCACGAACGTGATGGCCTTGCCGAGGCGCCCCATGCGGCCCGTGCGGCCGATCCGGTGCACGTACCATTCCGGATCCTCGGGGATGTCGTAGTTGATGACGTGCGAGCAGTGCGTGACGTCGATGCCCCGCGCGAGCACGTCCGTCGCGACGAGGATCTTCGTCTTGCTCTCGCGGACGTTCTCCATCACCTTGTTCCTCGCGGACTGGGTCATGTCGCCGTGGAGCGCCTCGGCGTTGAAGCCGTGGGCCTCGAGGAGGCGCCAGACCTTGTCCGCCTCCATCTTCGTGCGGCAGAAGACGAACGCGAGGGCGGGCTTCTCGGCCTCGAGGACGCGGTAGAGCGCCCAGACCTTGTTGCGATAGCCCACGTTGTAGTAGACCTGGTCGACGCCCTCGATCGTGAGGTCGTCCTCACTGACCATGAGGGTGAGCGGGTTTCGCATGACCTCCTTCGCGAGGTTGAGGATCGACATCGGCATGGTCGCGGAGAAGAGGAGCTTCTGCGCGCCGCGCGGCGTGCGCGCGAGCACCCACTTGATGTCGTCGATGAACCCCATGTCGAGCATGCGGTCCGCCTCGTCGAGGACGAACATCGAGACGTGGTCGAGCTTGAGGTTGCCGCGGCGCATGTGGTCCATGATGCGCCCCGGCGTCCCGACCACGACCTGCACGCCGTCTTTGAGGTCCTGGATCTGCGGACCGAACCCCGCGCCGCCGTAGATCGCGGTCGCGTGGACCCCCTTGAACTGGCCGATCTCGTTCACCTCGCCGCACACCTGCTCGGCCAGCTCGCGCGTGGGGACGAGGACGAGCGCCTGGGTCTTGCGGCGCGCGCCGTCCGCGCGGTGGACGAGCGGGACGCCGAACGCGGCGGTCTTCCCGGTGCCGGTCTTGGCCTGGCCGATGACGTCGCGGCCCGCAAGGAGGGGAGGGATCGCCTCCACCTGGATGTCCGTCGGCGACTCGAAGCCCATCGAGGCCAGCGCGTCCAGGACGTCCTTGGAAAGGCCGAAGTCGGCGAACGACTTCGGGGTGGACATGATGACTGGGCGCGGCTACATCCGACCCCGTATTTAACTCAGCGGCCCGCCGAGGCAGCCGGTGCCGCGTGCTGGCGGCCACGGATGTCAACACCAAGGCACCATGACACCAGGACGTCGTGCATCATGGTGTCCTTGGTGTTCTGGTGTTGACCTTCGTCGCGGCCGACGCCTCGAATTCGCCGACCAGCGTCGCCGCGAGGTCCTTCGGCGCGAGCGCGACGACGCGGCCGCCGAGCTCCCTCCGCAGCTTCTCCGCGGCCTGGACGTAGCGCGGGTCCTTCGGCTCGAGGAGGATCTGCACGACCTCGACGCCGAGCTCGAGGCGAAGGCGCCGCGCCTCGGTGAGGGCGTACTTCATGGACTCGTCCGGGTGGCCCGCGACGTCGACGCCGTCTGGCGCCGTGTACGCCTCCGGCAGCCCGTCCGTCACGAGGTACACGAGGCCGCGCGCGCCGGGCGATCGACGCAGGAGCTCGCGCGCGAGGCGGAGCGCGCCGCCCGTGTTCGTGAACCCGCGGGGCGAGGAATCCCACACGCCGACGAGGTCCACGCGCGCGACGTGCGTGTCCATCGCCACGATGTCGACGAGGTTGCGGCGGCTCCCGCGGCGCACGGCCTGGTGCAGCGCGAGGACCGCGCGCTTCGCGGCGTCGAGCCGCCCGTGTTCCTCCATGCTGCCGCTGCGGTCGAAGACGATGACGACGTGGTCGAGCGTCTCGCGCTCTTCGCGGTGGACGACGACGTCGTCGTCGTAGAGGTGCCGCACGCGCGGGTGCCGCATGCGTGCGTTCACGAGCGTCGCGACCGTGTCCATGTGGCTCACGTCCATCGAGCTTCGAAGCGGCTCGCGCACGACGTTGCCGGTACCGTCGACGTACGGCCCCGCGGCGCGACCGGCCGTCGGCCGGCTCCGGCGCGAGGCCTCCGCGTAGAAGACCTCGGCGAACCGCTCGACGAGCCGAAGCGTCGCGCGGAGCTCTCCGCGCGCGTCGCGCGAGACGAGGCCCGCTTCTTCGAGCCGCTCGCCCACCTCGCGCGCGGCCGCGCGGACGGGCTCCTCGCGCAGCATCTCGTCGAGTCGGCGCGCGTCCTCCTCCGCCTGGAGCTCGACACGACGCAGTGCCTCCTCGCGGCCTTCCGCCGCTCGGCGCTCGGCCTCGAGGATGTCCTCGAGGCGGTGGGCGAACTCGTCCTCCTTCTGCCGCGCTGCGCTCTCTCGCCGCGCGCGGTCCTCCGCGACCTCGCGTTCGACGAGCCGCGCCACGAGCGACGCGTAGTCCTCGCGCCCGAGCATGCGCTCCCAGAGCGCTCGCATGCGCTCGCGCGCGCCGAGCGCGCGGACGCGCGAGCGCACGGCGCGGCGGAACTGCGGGCTCAGTGCGAGCGCGTCCTCGAGCGGCACCGCGAGGCCGGGGCCGCCGGTGCCGAGGCGGCCGAGGAGCGTCGTCTTGCCGACGGGGCGCACGGCCGCGCGACGCGTGACGCCGAGCGCGCTCAGCAGCCAGCGCAGCGGCGCAAGGAGGACCGCGACGATCGCGCGCAGGAGGCGGCGCAGGAACGCGGCCGCGCGGCGCCACCACGGGAGCCGCCGCGGGTCGGCGGCGTCCTCGAGGAGGCGCACGAGCTCGGAGGAGGCGACCGCGGCGCGGCCCGCTTCCGCGCGCGTCGCGCCGAG
>DATDQL010000137.1:0-3286 GCA_035292305.1 Thermoplasmatota archaeon | reverse complement strand
CCCGGGCTCGGACGGACGCGGGCTTGGCCGCGGACCGCGGCGGGAGCGGGCGCCGGCCGGGGCACGGGACAGAGCGTTCATCGTCCCCGAGTCGGTTCCCACCGGGCCCATGCTCTACGAGCGGCTCGTCGAGTACTACGTCCGCTTGGAGGCGACGACGAAGCGCCTCGAGATGACGGCGATCCTCGTCGAGCTCGTGCGCGAGGCGTCGACGGACGAGCTGCCGCTCATCGTCTACCTCACGCAGGGCAAGGTGCGGCCCGAGTTCGAGGGCGTGGAGCTCGGGCTTGCCGACCGCCTCGTCTCGCGCGCGCTCGCGGAGGGGTGGAACGTCCCCCTCGACCGCGTCGAGGCGCTGTACCGGAAGACCGGCGACCTCGGCGAGGCGGCCGAAGAGGTGCTGCGCAAAGGCGTTCCCCGTCGCGACGTCACGCTCTTCAGCTTCGGCGCACCGGGGGAACAGGCGAAGGAGCCTCCACCGAGCATCGAGGAGGTCCATCGCGCGTTCCTCGAGATCGCGGGGACCTCCGGCGAGGGATCCGTCGAACGGAAGAAGGGGATCCTGTCGCGCCTGCTGTCCCGCTTCGACCGCAATCCCGCCGCGGCGAAGTACCTCGTGCGCACGGTCACGGGCAAGCTCCGCCTGGGCGTCGCGGACATGACGCTCGTCGATGCGCTCGCGGGGGCGTTCGGGTACGAGGAAGGCACGAAGGAGACAAAGGGCACGAAGGGCGAGGGAGCGCCCGTCGAGGGCGATGACGAGGACGCCGCGAAGGTGCGGCGCAAGGCCGCGCGTGCGGAGCTCGAGCGGGCGTACAACGTCTCGTCGGACCTCGGACGCGTCGCGCAGGCGGCGGCGCAGGGTCCGGAGGCCCTCGCGGCGTTGCGCCTCGAGGTGGGCGTCCCGGTGCGGGCGATGCTCGCGGAGCGCCTTCCGACCGCCGCGGAGATCCTCGAGAAGCTCGGCGGCTCGTGCGCGGTCGAGTGGAAGTACGACGGTCTTCGCGTGCAGGCGCACCGACGACCGGACGGCACCGTATCGTTCTTCTCGCGCCGCCTCGAGAACGTCACGCCGCAGTTCCCGGACGTGGCCGCAGCGCTCGGCCGCGCGTTCGAGGGTTCTTCCTTCATCGTCGAGGGCGAGGTCGTCGCGACGGACCCGGATTCGGGCGAGATCCGACCGTTCCAGGAGGTCACTCAGCGCAGACGCAAGAAGGACGTCGAGCGTCACGCGGAGAGCATCCCCGTCACCGTGTTCCTGTTCGACTGCCTCCTCGTGGACGGCGAGGACCTCACGTCCCAGCCGCTCGCAAGCCGCCGCGAGGCATTGACATCACGCTTTCGCGCCGTGCCCGGCGTCGCGTTCTCGCGCTACGCGGTCGTCTCCGACGTGCCGGGCCTCGAGAGGTTCTTCGACGAGGCCGTCGGCGAAGGCGCCGAGGGCGTCATGGCGAAGTCTCTCGCCTCACCGTACCGTGCGGGAGCGCGAGGGTTCCAGTGGATCAAGTTCAAGCGCGACTACCAGGCGAACGTCACGGATACTGTGGACTTGGTCGTCGTGGGCGCGTTCGCGGGTCGGGGCCGGCGCAAGGGCGCGTACGGCGCGCTCCTCATGGCCGCGTACGATCCCGCCGAGGACGTGTTCGGGAGCGTCTGCAAGCTCGGGACCGGCTTCGATGACGCGACGCTCGCGAAGCTCCCGGAGATGCTCGCGCCCTACCTGCACGAAGGGCCGCATCCGCGCGTGCGCCCCGGGCTCGACGCGGACGTGTGGTTCTCCCCCGGCCTCGTGCTCGAGGTGCTCGCGTTCGAGATCACGCTCTCTCCGACGCACGCGTCGGGCCGGGGCGCGCTGCGGGAGGGGTACGGCTTCGCGCTTCGTTTTCCGCGCTTCACGGGCCGTTTTCGCGAGGACAAGGCGCCCGAGGACGCGACGAGCGTCGACGAACTCACGACGTTGTTCAAGGCGCAGCGTTCCGTCGCGCCCGCGGGCGTGACGGACGAAGACGGCTGAGTCGTGGAGCATTCGTCTCGATGTCGTGCGTCGGGGCTGCGCGTCTCCGGACGATGGCCCATCCGCGTTCCGGGCCAGCGCGGGGGCGGAGAAGACGCTCGAACGAACGTATATAAAGACTCCGTGGCACTACGGTCTCCCCTGGACCCCCTCCCGGGTCCGCTCCGATTGCAGGTTGGAGGCATACTCGCCCGTGAATGAGGCGCCGCTATCAGACCTCAGTAGCACCGACAAGGCGTTCTACGCGGCGCTCAAGTTGCACGTGTATTCTACCATACACGACTCGTTGCTCTCGACGCTCCTCGGCGGCAGCTCGATCACGATCAACGAGAACGTGAAGCTCGAGGTCGGGCGCTTCACGGCGAGGAAGACGAACAACCTCTTCGTGCCGGAGAACGGGCACCGCGCGATCGCGTCCGCGGAGTTCTACGGTTTCACGAGCCACAAGGTCCGCGAGAAGCTGATGCTCCTCGAGGACCGGGGCGTCCTCGAGCTCACCGGGAAAGGGCTCCGGGACGCGTTCACCTACAAGTGGCGCCCCCCCGTGAAGCACTGGGAGGTCTGCTCCTTCTTGAAGTTCAAGAAGGTCACCGAGACGGACCTCTCGATGAACCACGAGATCCACCGCGTGTACTCTACGCTCGGCTTCGAGCCGTTCCGGTTCAACGATTTCGTGACGATCTACGGCGACACCCACGCGGAGGAGTATGGCGCCTCGCGGTGGGGCAAGCGGAAGTTCGAGGTGATCCGCGATTCCTACGCCTACCAGAGTTTCCTCAAGGCGCGCCTCGACAAGCTCGTCGGGCACAAGCTCGTGATCGAGCAGAACGGCGCGTTCACGCTGAACCAGGCCATCGGGGACGAGGTCAACCATTTCGGCCTCTTCCTCAACGAGGTGGCGTACCACCCGAGCCGGGCGATGTGCGATGTCTGCAAATTGGACCGCCTTTGCCGGGCCGGGAGCACGCAGCTCCTCATCGTGGCTCTGAACAAGACGACCCCGAAACCCCTGGAGCAGGAACGGACGTAAGTCCTCCAACCTGCAACGTAGGAGCGTTCCTGCTCCATGGGGGGACGGGCGCATGCGCGCGAGCGCGAGCGCTGCGCATCGACCACCAGCCACCCGGCTGGCGGACCCTGAAGCACCTCCGCGCCGCTCGTCAGGCCATGGCACTCTGGCGACGCTCAGGCGTAGCCGGCAGGGTCGGTGTCCCGCGCGACGGGCGGTGCCTGTGAACCCAACCGTCAAGGTCGGGGACCTTCTTGACGCGC
>DATDQL010000136.1:0-11912 GCA_035292305.1 Thermoplasmatota archaeon | reverse complement strand
ACGCGATCGTCGTCGAGCGTTCGACCCTCGACGGTCCGTTCGAACGCGTCGCCGGAGTCGCCCGGGATCGTGCGTCGTTCGTCGACACGGGGCTCGTGCCGCTCCTCGCGTACCGGTACCGTGTCCTCGCGGAGAACGCGGTCGCCACCGGGCCGCTCTCGCCGGAGGTCTGCGCTCGCGCGAACCCGTGGCCGACTGCGGAGTGCGCGAGCGACGCCGTGTCGTGACGAGCGAGCGAACCCGGCCGTTGGCCACGGTACGTCAGGTCCACGAAGACCACGAACCTTCACGAACTACACGAATCCCCTCGGAGATTCGTGGGGTTCGTGACGTCTCGTGGTCTTCGTGGCCTTCAAGCGGCCCGCGCCGGGCGCTCCACGCCGAGGCGGCAGCCGACCTGTCGCCTCCGTCGCGGCGGCGCGGCCTAGTCGAGTCCGCGCTTCCGCAGGACCTCGTCCACGCGCGCGGCGAGTCGCGCGTCCCGCTCCGTGAGGCGGCCGACGTCGTGGCTCCACGTGGTCACGCGGAGCCGGTTCCACCGCTCGAGGTGGAGGTCGGGGTGGTGCTCGACCTCCTCGGCGACGACGGCGATGTCGTTGATGAGCGCGATCGCCTCCAGGAAGTCCTTCGTCTTGACGCCGCGGCTCATGCTCTTCCGACCGCGGTCGAGCTCCCAACCCGGGGGCACGACGAGCGTGGGCCGCGCGGGCGGGCGGGGCCGCGCCTGTTTCTTCGCGATCGCGCGCGCCTTCGCCGAGACCTTCCTGGTGGGCATGGCGGCGCGTAGACGCGGCCGCGCGCTTGAGGCTGGTGGTGACCGGCATACGCGGCCGTCCGCGGACGGGGTGGGTACATCTCCCCGAAGGGCGCTCCCCTCGTGGATGATCGTGGATTCGATCATGTCGCGCAACGTCCGCGCCATCGGCCCCGACGCGACGGTCCGTGAGGCCGCGACCGAGATGCGCACGCGCCGCATCGGATGCCTCATCGTCGCGAAAGGCGACGAGCCCGTCGGCATCGTGACCGAGCGCGACCTCGTGCAGCGCGTGCTCGCCGAGGCCCGGGACCCTGAGCGCACGCGCGTCGCCGAGATCATGTCCACGCCGCTTGCGACGATCGAGCCGAGCGCGCACGTCGACGAAGCCGCGGCCATGATGCAGCGGATCGGCGTCAAACGGCTCGTGGTCGTCCTCGGCGACGAGCTGCGGGGCATCGTGACCGCGACGGACGTCGCGTACGCGCGGCCTGAGGTGTCGCGCGAGCTCCTCGAGACCTGGGTCAAGCCGCGCTGGGAGGACTGAGCTCGTTTCCGCGTGGCCCCCGCCTGCAAGGCTCCGTTCCTCCGAGCCTCCGTTCCTCCGTGTGATCCTGGCGGGTCTCCACCGGTCCGTTGGCTCCCGCTAGGTCAACACGGAGGAACGGAGGCTCGGAGGAACGGAGACGGACCTTTTCGGCCCCGAGCGCGCCGCATCACGCGCCGAGCCTGTCGAAGATGTCCTGATGCGACATCGCCCACGGCCCGGGCGCCTCGCCGGGCTTCACGAAACGTGTCTCCTCGATGCCTGGGGCGGTCGCAAGCGAAGCCGGCGCGTCGGCCTCGTAGAGCAGCACGAGGTACCACTTGTCGTCCTCGGGACCTGTTGCCGGGAAGTTCAGCGCCTCGCTGAGCCACAACTGGAGAGGCGTGCGGAGGAACGTCGCGACCGCGCGGCGCGCCGCGTCGTCGGGCGACTCGTTCGCGACGAGGAGCACGCCGGGGAGCATCCAGCCGCCCTGCGACTTGAGGCATAGGATGCGTCGCTCCGCGTCGCGGACGGCGACGAACGCTTGGAGGCGCAGGCGGGGGAATCCGGAGTCGTGCGTGAACTTCGCGGGGAGGGGCGCTTGCTGGCGAGCCTGCATGCGGCGGCAAGCGTGCCCTCGGCTAAGAGGCTATTGTCGAAGAAAGAGGACCGGCCGCCCCACGGACGGCCGGCGGGGGAAAGGCTCGCGCGTCGAGGCGCGAGGCGCGGCGGCGACCTCAGTCGGTCCCAGAACGGGACCGCCCGCGGCCCACCTCTTGGTTGGACGGACGCGGGGAGCCTAGGGCGAGCCCTGGGACCCGAGTGAGTGTTCCGCCGCTAGCCCGTTGTCATGACGATGATTTCCGTGCAGCAAGCCACCTCCTGAGTTTGTGTCCGTCCTGGACGACCCCCGTTGGCGTTCGGGGGACTTCTACCTTTTTGTCCCGGCACGCCGTCGGGCGCCGCATGGAGGAAGGCACGGTCTCGCCGCAGCTGGGGAGTCGCGAAGGATCGCGCAGCGCCGCGGAGGCCACGGCAAGCCCCTGGGCGCTCGCGCACGCCGAGGAGGTCGGGCGCAGCTTCGAGCCTGCCCCCGCGGGCAAGGTCCGCGTCGAGCTCCTCACCGACCCGTGGAGCGTCTGGTGCTGGGGTATGGAGCCGGTGCGCCGCGCGATCGAGGTGCGCTTCCCGACGATCGAGTTCCGCCCCCTCGTCGGCGGCATGTTCCCGCGCCTGCCGGACCCGCGCGAGATCGGGTTCGACGTCGAGCGCTTCTTCGCCGTCGTGCAGCGCACGACCGGGATGCCGCTCCGCGTCGACGCGACGCGGAAGGACCGGCCGGAGAGCACGTACCCCGCGTGCGTCCACGTGCACGTCGTCCGGCTCCTCGCGCCCGAGAAGGAGGCCGCGTACCTCCGCGCGCTCCGCGAGGCCGTGTACCTCGACGCGCGGAACGTCTCCCGGGTCGAGGTCGCCGCGGACGTAGCGGAGGCCGTCGGCGTCCCGGCGGCCGAGTTCCGCGAGGCGCTCGAGAGCGGCGAGCCGCTCCGCGAGTTCCACAGCCGCATGTCGATGCTCAACTCGCTCGGCCTCCACGCGTATCCGACGGTGTTCGTCACGTGGCGCGACAAGACGGCGCGCGTGCAGGGCTTCCAGAGTCTCCCGGCGCTCCTCGGCGTCGTCGAGAGCGTCACGGGAACGATGCACGCCGTCCTCGACGCGCCTCCCGTCGCCGAGCTCGTCCCAGGCGGAGAGCGCGTCGCGACTCGCGAGATCGCGGAAGTGCTCGGGACGAGCGTCGAGCAGGCGCACGACCGGTTGATGGACGAGGTCCGCGCCGGCACGCTCGTCCGCGTGCGGCTCGACACGGGAGATGTGTTCCGACGAAGGACATAGGACATCTGACAACGGACAAGTGACGAGGAGCTCGTGCCTTGTCCTTTGTCTGCCGTCCCTTGTCCTCGCTCCTTAGAGCAAGCCCAGCGCCCTCGGCTTCCCCGCCGGGAACGCCGCGTCGATCGCCTCGAGGTCCTTCTCCGACAGCTCCCAGCCCACGGAGCCCGCGATCTCTCGCACGTGGTCCGGGTTCTCCGACTTCGGGATCGCGAAGACGGAAGGGTGCCGTGTGAGGAAGTTCAACGTCACCTGACGCGCGGTCTTGCCGTGGCGCTTCCCGATGTCGTCGAGCACCTGACGCTTGCGGCTGCCCGGCGCCGGAAAGCCGCCCGTGCTCCCGAACGGCGAGTACGCGACGACCGCGACGCCGTGCTTCTTGCACCACGGGAGGAGCCCGTGCTCGATGCCGCGGTCGCCGAGGTGGTAGAGGACCTGGTCGCAGACGACCGCGTGGTTCGGTAGCGCCTTCCGCGCGTCCTCGAGGTCCTCGACGTCGAAGTTGCTGACGCCGAGGAACCGGGTCTTCCCCCCGTCGACGAGCGTCTCGAGCGCACGCATCGTGTCGTCGATCTTCGAGCGACCACGCCAATGGAGGAGATACGCGTCGAGGTGGTCCGTGCCGAGCCGCCGGAGGCTCGCGTCGCACGCTCGCAGGGTACCGTCGTAGCTCGCGTTCTGCGGCAGGACCTTGCTCACGAGGAAGACCTCGTCGCGCCGCCCCCGCAACACCGGCGCGATCGCCGCCTCGGAGCCCGTGTAGAGCTCCGCGGTGTCGACGTGCGTGAGGCCGAGGTCGAGCCCGACGCGCAAGGCTTCGCCAGCGCGCTCCTTGTCACGCAGTTGCCATGTGCCGAGACCGAGCACCGGGACGTCGACGCCGGTGCGGCCGAACGGGCGGCGCGGGATGGCCATCGCCTCGGCACCGGCCGGGCTGGGTTTGGCCTTTGCGCGGGTCCACAGCAGGAACGCTCTTCCCGGGTCGCGCGGCTCCCGCGCCGTGCGCGCGACCGTCGTCCTCGCGCTCCTCGCGCTCGGCGCCGCCGCCGCGGTCGCGGCGCTCGCGCTGCGCGCTCCGGCGGACGACCGCGCGACGCCGCCGGGGCCGGACTCGGCCGCCGACGACGCGCTCGGGGCCGGGGCATGGGAGCCGCTCCCGGAGATGGCCCTCCCGCGCACCGAAGCGTCCGCGGTCGCGGCCGCGGGTCGGATCTGGGTCATCGGCGGCCTCTACGGGTCGGGGACCGCGGAGCGGCGCGTCGACGTGTTCGATCCCGCGGCCGGGACATGGGACGAAGGACCCGACCTCCCGCTGCCGCTCCACCACGCGCCCGCGGTCGCTGTCGGAGACCGCATCCTCGTGCTCGGTGGCTTCGTCGCGAGCCCTGCGTTCGCGCCGACCGCGCAGACGTGGTCGCTCGACGCAGCGTCCGCGGGAGCGGGATGGGTCCCGTTCACGCCGCTGCCCGCGCCGCGCGGCGCCGCAGCGACCGCGACGGACGGGCGGAACGTGTGGATCTTCGGAGGGGTCGCATCGACGCCGGTTTACGCGATGGGCCTCGGCGCGCCGTTCCTCGACCCGACCGTGCTCCGCATCGACGCGACCGCCGCGGGCGCGGCATGGACCGCGGTCGCGCCGTTCCCGGACCCGCGCGACCACCTTGCCGGCGCGTTCGCAGACGGCAAGGTCTTCGCGATCGGCGGCCGCGACCTCACGCTCGACACGAACACGGGCCGCGTCGACGTCTACGACCCCGCATCCAACACCTGGAGCGAGGGCCCGCCCATGCCGACCCCCCGCGGCGGCCTCGGAGCCGCGGCCGTCGGCGCGCGCATCGTCGCGATCGGCGGCGAGAACCCGTCGAGCGCGCACGACGAGGTCGAGGTGTTCGACGTCGCGAACGGGACGTGGTCCGCGCTCGCGCCGCTCCCCGAGCCGCGCCACGGCGTGGGCGTCGCGGCGCTCGACGGGAACATCTACGTCGCCGCGGGAGGGCCGCAGCCCGCGTTCGTGTACTCGGCGACGCTGTACCGGTGGGTGCCCTGAATCAAACCCCGCCGCGCGCCCTGTGAAGCGTGTCCCAGAGCGTGAGCGACGCGAGGCTCCCGAAGGGCGACCATGTGGCACGCCTTCGCTCGAGCCACGCGCGGGCGCGCGGCCGCGGCACGCCGAACGCGTACGCGGCGCCAAGCTGCAGACCGAGGTCGTCGACGGCGAGCACGTCCGGCCGTTGCAGGTGGAAGAGCAGGAACATCTCCGCCGTCCACACTCCGATGCCCTTCACCCGCGTCAGCGTCTCGATCGCTTCCGCATCGTCCATGCCCGGGAGCGTCCGCAGCCGCACCTCGCCATCGTCGACCTTGCGCGCGAGGTCGTGCACGTACCGCGCCTTCTGCGGCGAGAGCCCCGCCGAGCGCAGGCCGCGCTCGCCGAGCCGGACCACCGGCCACGGCGCGACCCGGCCGCCGCAAGCGGCGCGAAGGCGGCCGTAGATCGTGCGCCCCGCCGCGACACTCACCTGCTGGTGGACGATCGAGCGCGCGAGCATCGAGAACGCGCTGTGCCGCGCTCCCGGGCGCGGCCCCGGCGGGGGGCGGCGCGCGAGCGCGGCGAGGGCGGGGTCGGAGTCGTCCCACCGCGCGACCGCGCGCGGGAGGTCGGCGAGGAGGCGCTGGACCACGCGCGGACGAGGGCGCTTCGGGTTCAAGGACCCCGCGGCGTCGACGTCCACGGCAGAGCGGACGGGTCGAACGGACGGTCCGATCGCCCTGAACGATCGGACGGTCCGCTCGCTCCGTTCGAACTTTTCGAGCGATTACCTTCAAGACGCCTCTCTTGAGATCTCTCCCGACGTGGCCTTCGCCTCCGGAACCCGCGCGTTCATCCCGCCGCGCGCGTTCGCTCGGTGCATGACCCAGGAGCGCTGGGACTACGGCAAGCCCGCCGCCGAGCACATCTCGATCGAGGACTTCACGAAGGTCGACGTCCGCGTCGGGCGCATCGCGGCGCTCGAAGCGTTCCCGGAGGCGAGGAAGCCGTCGTACAAGGCGACGGTCGATTTCGGCGCGCTCGGCACTCGGCGCACGAGCATCGCGGTCGCGGCCTGGTACGCTCCGGAGGCGATGCAGGACCGGCTCGTGGCCGCGGTCGTGAACTTCCCGCCGCGACGCATCGCCGGGTTCGAGAGCGAGGTGCTGTGCCTCGGCGCCGTGCAGGCCGATGGCCGCGTGCGGCTCCTCCGGCCCGAGGACGGCTCGGAGCTCGGAAGCCGCGTGTTCTGACGCTTCGACACCGCGCGTCAGCGATGCTACACGACCGCTAGTCCGAGGGCTCCGGCGTGGCCGTGCGCGGCGCCTTCCATGGGCCCGGACGGGAACATCGCGGGGTCGAAGCGGAGCCCCGTCGTCGTCCGCGCGTACATCGCGCGCTCGGGTTGGGACGCGTCGTGCTGCGCGGCGTACGCGAGGTGGAGCGCACCGTCGGGAGCGACGTCGATCTGCACGAAGTCGAGGAGGCGTCGCCCGAGGTCGCCGGTGAGGACGGGCTCGGGATCGGCGAGCACGCGCTGGAACGTCGGCGCGTCCGAGCCGGCGTCGATGGAGGCCGCGACCATGATGTACCATGGTTCGTCGTCCTCGACGCCGTACCGCGTGCCTCCCATGAGGCCGCCCGCGGGCTCCTCGTGGACCTCGGCCCACGGCGCCGCGTACCATGCGATCGCGAGCGTGCCGTCCTTGAGCGCCGCGGGCCATGGGTACGCGTTCGTGCCGAGGCGTCCTTCGGCGTCCGCGTCCTCCGCGCCGGTCGGGACGCCGGGGGCGCTGACCTGCAGGGGTTCGTGCCACTCGCCGGTCGTGTCGCGGCGGACCGCGTACACGTCGTACACGCCCTTCTCGCCCCAGGCGTACACGACCCAGAGGTTGCCCGCTTCGTCCGCGACGACGGGGGTCTGGTCGCGCACGCCGCCGTCGACGTCGGGCGTCGGCACCTCGATCGCGTCGCTCCATGTGTCGCCGCCGTCGGTCGTCTCGCGAAGGACGACCTTGTCGCCGACGCTTCCGACGATGTAGAGGTGCTCGTTCTCGGGGCCTTGGCCGAGGTTGCCGAGGTTGAAGCCGGCGGCGAAGAGCGGAGCCGCCCCCCACGTCTTGCCGCCGTCGATGGAGCGGTAGAACAGCGTGTCGCGGCCGGTGTTGTAGGCGAAGTAGACGACGTCCTCGGCGCCCGCTCGCACCCACGGGCGGTCGACGAGCGGCGGGAAGGGCACGGGGACGGTCCAGCGCTCCTTGCCGGTCGCGTCCCAGCTCGTGAACCAGCCGGCGCCGATGAGGATGTCCGTGAAGTACACGTTGCCCGCGTCGTCGACGGCGAAGTCGCCCTCGATGCCGGTCGCGTGGCGGTATGCGTCGTCGAGTTGCTGGAACGTCGTGCCGCCGTCGCGGCTCGCCCACACGGGAGGCGCGAGGCCGACGCAGCACGTGGCGCTGTAGTAGACGGTGCCGTCACCGGCGACCTCGATGACGGGTTCGCTGAGGCCGCAGTTCCACGCAGGGCACGTCGCTTCGTGGGCGAGGGCGGCGCCGCCGAGGTCGACGGGCGGCAGGAACCGGAGCACCGGCGCGGCATCGTCGGCGGCGAGGGCGGCGGCAAGCGGCGCGAGGCGGATCGTCGGCGGGAGCGGGGTCGCGATCTCGGTGGTCGCGAGACCCGGCGCGGCGACGACGACGCGGGACGTCGCGGGAGGGATGAGCGCGATGTCGACGACTCCGTCCGCGCCGGAGGCGAGGGCGCGCAGAGGCCCGCCCGGCCCGAGCGCGGTCACGGCGGCGAACGCGACCGGCGCGCCGGCCTCGTCCTCGATCCGGATGCCGCCGGAGGACGCGGGCTGGAGTACCTCCGCCGCGGAGGGGGTGAGGCAGCCCGCGAGAACGGGCGCGGCCGCGATGAGGACGACGAGCCCGAGGTGCGCACGCATGCGCGGGCCCACCGGTTGGAGGCCCAAGAGGCTTGTTGTCCTAGGAGCGGCCGGACGCCGTCCGGGCATCTGAGATCAGGGATAGAATGCGGCCGTAGTGCGTTCACGGGTTGGCGGGTCGGACGTTTGCCGACGCTTCGGGGGATGTGACGCAAACCTCAAGCCCGTGCGACGAAGTGACACGGTCAAGGTGTTGCCGATGCATGGACGACTGACGTGCCAAACCTGCGGCGCGGGACTCGTGCCCGCGTGGTCGGGGATGCGCTGCCCCCGCGCGAGCGCGTGCGGACGCGGCGGGCTCGAAGAGACCGCGATGAGCCTCCGCCCCGCTTGGGTGCGCCCGACGGCGTCGTCGGGCAGTGGGGCCGCGCACGCCTGAGGCGGATGTCCCGTCCCGCGTGACGGCGCAACCTTCATGTCCTTGTCACGCGCCACACCGGCGCATGGCTGGGAGCGGTCGACGCAAGGCGCGGCCAGGGCGCGCGGAGCCGGCAGGACCGTGCCCCGAATGCGGCACGCGCATGGTGCGGACGTTCTCGGGCATCCGGTGCCCGCGGTTCAGCGCGTGCGGCCGCGGCGGGCTCGAGGAGACCGCTGCCCGCCTCAAGAATCGCCACCGCCTGCGCCCGCCCGTCCACACCGAGACCCGAGATCCCGGCTCGGTCGGCTCCTTCTGACCTCCGCCACGCTTATCCAGGCGAGCCCGATGGGGTCCCCCATGGTCAAGCAGCTCGTCGTCCTCGTCGAAAACCGCCCCGGGGCCCTCCACGACCTCGCGAGCGTGCTCGCCGAGAACGACCTCAACGTCGAGGCCATCATGATCGAAGGCAGCCTCGACTTCGGCACCGCGCGGATCCACGTCGGGAACCCGCGCAAGGCCCAGAAGGTGCTCGAGGACGCGGGCTACCAGGTCACGTCCGGCGACGTCCTCACGCTCAAGCTCGCGAACAAGCCGGGCGAGCTCGAGCGCGTCACGGGCGCCCTCAAGCGCGCGAAGGTCAACATCGAGTGCCTCTTCGGCACGACGAGCGGCGCCGGCGAGGCCGAGCTCGTCGTCAAGGTCAACGACCTCGAGAAGGCGAGGGCCGCGCTGGGTCTGTGAGCCGACGACGGCGAGGCGGTACACGGAGACGCGGGGAACCTGGAGGGCTCGCTCCGCGCGGTATCCGGGCCATGACGGAAACGCGGACCGCGGGCCCTCTTGAGAATGCGCGTCCAACGAGGCCGCTGAGAGGCCTAGCTTTCCGCGTCTCCTTCATGGCCCGCAGCCGGCTCGGAGAGCGCTGATCAAGGTCTCGGCGTCCCCGCGTACCCACGCACGGCCGCCTCAGCCCCACGACGCGTCCTCGGCGACCCACGTCCGGATGCGCTCGATGAGGAGCGCGCGGCCTGCCTCGGGAAGCTTGACGCGGTTCATCACCTTCTCGACGAGGCGGCCCTCTTCGGCCGTCATGCGACCGTCGTCGAGCACGCGTTCGATGCGCAGCGTGAGCGGCGCGGGGAGGTCGAAGTAGTCGTCGGAGAGCGACACGAGCCGCGCGCTCGTGAGGCTTCCGCGGAGCCGGTCGCGGATGTACTCCGAGTCCGAGACGCGGTGCTTCACGATGTCGTGGTGGAGGCGCTTGCGGAGCGCGAGGACTCCCTTCGCGCGTCCGATGGAGTCTTCGCGATACTCGTTGTCGATCCGCGTCAGCTCATCGAGGTACCACTGCATGAGGCGGCGGCGCCTCCAATAGACGACCAGCGTGAAGCCGACGGTGACGACGGCGAGGAAGACACCGAGTGCGTTGTAGAAGATGTCCCGAGCGTACCAGGGGTCCGGCGGCGGCGCCGGCGGGGCGACGGACGCGACGGCGATCGCCCCCTCGTGCTGGAGGGTGTCGAGCCGCTCGACCTCTCCTTCGCCGGCGCGCTTCGCCAGGTTCCGGATGACGTACGTCCCGGTACCGAGGGCGTCGGCACGGAGGGGCCCAGGGTCGCGGCGCCCGAAGCATTCGTACGGCACATGAATCGTGATGGATCCCGGCGCAGCGTCTCCTGCGCGCGACGTTCCGACTCGCTCGCGAAGGCCGAAGGTGACGAGGCCCGTGATGGGCGTCGCGGCGATCCCGGATGGGTCGAGCGGCGTACCGACGAGGACGAGGTTGTCAGGCGCGCAGAAGAACTTGTCCTGGTTGTCCTCGTCGCGCGAGTACGCGATCATGGTCTGCGCGTCGCTTGTGCGCACACCGGCGGCGTACACGACCGAGTGGTATCCCGTGGGGACCCGGACCTGCGACAAGTCCGCGATACCGATCGTGACGTCCACGCTCGTTGGACCCGTCGCCGCGAGCTCGACGTTCGTGATGTCGAACTGGTTGCAACGCTCGAGCCTGCACGCCGTCCCCTCCGCGTCGAAGGAGTCGTCGTCGGCGGAGAACGACTCAGGAAGTCCTTCGAGGATCCGCGGCGGGGCTCCGAGCTGCAGTCGCATCGTGGGGGCGAGCGCCCCGAAATCCAGCCCGGGCGTGAACTGTAGGCGGAAGAGGTCTCCCGTCCTTTGGGCGACCGCGCCCGGCGGGGGCGGGAGCGGTCGGTCAAGAGCGTGGGCGACAGCCCACACGGAGTGCACTGTGTCTCCCGCGATCGGGAAGTCGAGGTCGGAGCGCGCGAAGCTGAACGCGACGCGCCCGGGTGTCCCCGGCTCGCGCACGACCTGGACCGGGATCTCCGTGTACCGGGAGCACCAGCCCTCGGCACTTCTGCCTTCGCACGAGATGGCCCGGACCTCTTGCTCGGAATCGTAGGTGCGGATTCCTGCCCAATAGGCGCGCCCCGGTAACCCGAAGTGTCCGTAGATCGCGGCCCGGGGAGGTTCGTCGGGCACTTCTGCCAGTTCGATCGACAGGGTAAGGTTCGTCTCCGTCTCCACGAGCGTGGTCGAGAGCACGTCGGAGACGGACCGTCCGAACTCCCCCAGCCAGTCCTCCGCCTCGTCGACGCCGGGCGCGCCCGGAAGCGCGGCCGGAAAGGTGCCGCGTCGGGGCGGCAGCGGGAGGGCCTCGCCGCGACTCGTGGCATCGACGACCGCTGGGTACTCCTCGTTGGGACCGCCTTGCGAGCAGAGGCAGTTGAAGGGCCAGCTGTAGAGGGCGCGCGTCGTGCCCTGCTGCGTGACGGCGAACGGCTGCGGAAGGTCGGTGGCGTTCCCGAGGAGAGCGCGTGGGACGTTCCAACGGATCTTCCCCGGAGAACCCGCCTCCAGCTCGTAGGGAACCGGATAGAGGCACCCGTTGAACGCCCACCAGTCGCTCACGCAGTTCTCGCTGCGGTCGACGAGTGCGCTCCAGACGACGCTCGCCGGACCGTCCGCACGGGCCGCGACGAAGAGGACGACCCCATGGTCGCAGAGCGTACCGTTGAAGGCCCAGGGCTCGACCGAGTCCCAGCACACCTGGTAGCCGACGGAATCCTCCGTCACCGAGTCGAACGCATCCGTGAGCCGTCCCGCCTCGAGTTCGATGGCGACGATCTCGCCGCCTGCGGCCGCGCCGACCGACAGGATGTCGAGGGAAGGGTCTGCGGCGCGTCCGCGGCGCGGCATTCCCGAGCCCGTGTCGTAGGGTCGCGTCCTGTTGAAGCACTCTTCGCCGGCGGCGCGGTCCACGTTGTACCGCGTGACCGCACAGGTGAACACGGTCGAGAAACGGACGCCGTCCCGCGCCGCATCCCCGTTCTCGTACGCATCCCCGGCCACGTCCGTCACGAGCGCGACGAGAGG
>DATDQL010000135.1:0-7159 GCA_035292305.1 Thermoplasmatota archaeon | reverse complement strand
CGCTAGCGCTAGCGCTGGGGAGCGCGAAGGGGCAAGGGCAAGGAGGAGCAAGGGCGAGGGCGGGGAAGGCCTCGGGCGCGGGCCGCGGGAATGCGGGATCAGAGCGCGGGCGGTCACACGGCCCGGCGGCGGAGGGAGGCGGCCGCGCCCGCGGCCATCGCGACCGCCGCGCCGAGGGCGATCCCCGGAACGGTCCGCGCGGGCTCAGTCCGTTCCTCCGGTGCCGCGCCGTCGAACGGGCTCGGTGCCTCGCCGTCGACGCACGCCTCCGCGCCGGTGCCGCTCGTCCTCCCTCGCGGGCATGGGCGGCACGCGGTGTTGCTGAGGCCTTGCCCGAACGTCCCCGCGGGGCAGGGCGCGCATTCGGCTGCGCCCGGCTCCGCCGCGAACGTGCCGGGCGCGCACGGCGAGCACGACGGCGCGCCCTGCGCGCTCCAGCGGCCGGCGGGGCACGGCGCGCACTCGGCCGCGCCCTCCGCGCTCCAGCGACCCGCCACGCACGGCAAGCACCCCGCGGCCTCGCCCACGCTGTATTCGCCGGCGGGGCAGGGCGTGCAGCTTCCGGAGCCCTCGCCGCTCCAGCGCCCCGCGGCGCAAGGCGAGCACGATGCCGCGCCGCTCGGGCTCCACCGACCCGCCGGGCAAACGAGGCAGGCGGTGCTCGCGGCGTCGGGGGCGTAGCGTCCGGGTACGCACGGGGCGCAGCTCGCCTCGTGCTCGCGCTGCGAGAACGTCCCGGGCCGGCACACGTCGCAAGCCGTCACGCCGCCTGGGCTCGCGGTCCCTGGTGCGCAAGGCGCGCAGCCTCCGTTCCCGTCGGCGCCCTCGCCCGGAGGGCAGATCTGGCACGCGTCGCCCATGCCGTCGTCGTTCGCGTCCTCCTGGTACGCGTTCGGGTCGTCCGGGCAGTTGTCGACCGCGTCGTCCACGCCGTCCTCGTCGCGGTCGGCCGCGCCGGTGGACGGCGCGGCGAGGGCACCGAGGATGAGCGCGAGGAGGAGCGGCGCGGCGCGCACGGGGGCGGATGTGCGTGGGGAGGTTTCCGTTTCGCGGTTCGCGTCGACGGGCCGTGGGGCGACTCGGGCTCCGCGGTCCGTTGCCCCCCGCCAGGACCACCCGGAGGAACGGAGGGGCGGAGGAACGGAGAAGGAACGGTCCCGTGCATGCCGCGACGCATTCAGCCCTGACGGCGGCGCGCGGCAGCGATGGTCCCCGCGACCGCCGCCACGACGGCGGCGCCCACGGCCGGGGAGTCGTTCGCGGGCTCCTCGATCCCGGGCGGGGTGAAGGGCGGCGTCGCGTAGAGGTGCACGTACGGCGCGTCGGCGTAGTCGAGCCCGAGGCTCGCGGACGCGAACCGCAGGTGGTACATGCCGCGTCCGGGGAACCCGTACGTCGCGTGCCATGCGCCCTCGGCGGACCGCGCCGCCACGACGTCCGCGCCGAGGAGGCGCTTGTGGTCGTCGGACCAGTGCTCGAACCGGATCTGGAGGTCCTTCACGCGTGGGTCCGGCCGCGAGGTGCCGCGCTCCAGCACGAGAACCGCGACGTCCGAGGTGACGTTCTCCGTGAAGTCCGCGAGCGCGTCGGCCGGCGCGATCGACACGCCGACGTCCTTGTAGACCGACACGTTCGCCGTCCATGTGACGTTCCCGGTGCCGTTCGCGTCGGGCAGCGTGAACGCGACCGCGATCGGGCCAGGCTCGGCGACCGTGACGGTCGCGACGTACGAGCCGCGCTGGTTCTCGCGGAGCTCGAGCGGCCCTGCCGGCCCGCTCGCGGCGACGAGGAGGCCGGTGCCCGGCGAGAAGCCGGCATGGTTCACGCCGAGGTTCACGAGGAACGGCTCGTCCTCGTACACTGTCGACGGGAGCGTGCGGAACCAGAGGAACCAGCCTCCCACGGACGCACTCACTGCCCCCTCGTCGACGGTCGCGTGCGCGGCGGTGCCGCCGGAGAGGGCGAGGAGCGCGAGGAGGACGCGGAACCGCATTCAGTCTCTCCGTCGAACGGCGCGCGCCGCGACGACGAGCCCGGCCGCCGCGCCGAGGAACGCCGGCGCCGGAGAAGCGTCCTCTTCGGCCTTCGGAGGATGCGGCGTCGGGCCGGCCGCGTCGGTGACGACGAGCGTCCCGACCATGCCGCCGTCGCGGTGGCCGGGCACGCTGCACCAGTACTCGAACGTGCCCGCGCGGTCGACGACCGCTGTGATGGCGACGGTCTGTCCGGGGTTCAGGAGCGGCGTCATCCTGTCGAAGTCGTCGAGCCGGAAGTCGTGCGCGGCCGTGTTCTCGGCCGGGTTCGTCACCCTGAGGTCGAGCAGGTCGGCGACGGTCGCGCGGATCGTCTCCGGTGCGATGTGGAGGTAGTCGTGCAGCAAGACCTCGATGCTCTGCGTGCCGGCGGTCGCGGCCCCGGGAAGGGCAGCGAGCGCGACGAGCGAGATCCATACGGGCTTCATGTTCGTTCCTCCGGGGACTGGACTTCGACGGTGAGAACCGCCTTCGTATCGTAAGCGTTCGTGCGGCGCACCTTGACCTCGACGCGCCACTCGCCCGCCTTCGTGAGGTAGGCGCCCTCGGCGCCGTAGTGCTCGCCGTGGCTCTCGGTCTCGAGTTCGACGGTGACCTCACCGAGGGCGCGCTCGTCGGGCTTCGAGAACTCGAGCGTGACGTTCGTGATGTCGTGGTCGCCGCCCGCGGGCTCGCGCACGAGCAGGTCGAAGCGGTGGACTCCGGGGGTCACGGGCACAGGGGAGACGACGAGCTCCAGCATGAGGTCGTCCGCATCCGCGGTGAGCCGGAGCGCCGGAGGCGGGACGTAGGCATCGGCCTGCGCCCAGTCGGGCGGCGACGAGTTCGTCAGGACGCCGGTCACGAGGAGGACGCACAGGCCGAGGGCAAGCTCGGTGGAGACCGCCGCGCGGAAGGCACGGTCCTCGCCTGCGTGCGTCGTCGCGCGGCGGCCGAGAACGAACCCGTTCCACCCGCCGAAGGCGAGCATGACGCCGACGAGGCCGAGCTTCACGAAGAGCGTGCGGCCGTACGCGGACGCGCCGAGCCGGAGCACGTCGGCAGGCGCGCGCAGGGCGGTGAGCGCAAGGACCTGCACGGTCCCCGAGAGCACGACGACCGCGACGGCCACGGTCGCGGTCGGCGTGAACGCCCGCACGAGCACGAGGGCGCGTCCGCCGCCGCGCGCGGCGAGGTACGCGACGAGGACGAGGCCGCCGACCCACGCGGAGGCCGCGAGCGCGTGCGCGAGGTCGACGAGCACGAGCGCGGGCGAGCGCGCTGCCGCGTGGCTGCCGAAGCTCACCGTCGCTGCGGCCGCGACCGCGATGGCGGCCCGTGGCCAGGCATCGGTCAGGACCGCGGCCGCCGCCGCGAGCGCGACCCCGGCGGCGAGGCGCACGAGAAGGATGAGGCCCGGCCGCGTCCCTCCGGCGAACGACGCGAGGTCCGACGCGCCCCATCCCGGCGCGAGGTTGCGGTCCGCGGCAAGGACGAGGAGCGCGAGCGCGGACGCGGCAACGAGCGCGCCGCCCGCGATCTCGAGGAGGCGTCGCGGGCGGACGGTCGCGGCTCGCGTGGCCTCGTCGAGGCGAGGCAGCACGCGCCAACCGAACGCGAGCGCGCCGATGGAGGCGGCGAGGCCGGCGAACCCGACGGCGCGCGCGACGGACTCGGGCGCGCCTCCCGTGTCCACATCCGTCGTCGCTCCTTCGGAGATGCCCGCGGCGAGCGTGGGGTCCCCGACGACGAACGGGATGGAACCGCGAGTCGTGTGGCCGTCGGCCTTCGACAAGGCCTGCCAGCGTGCGAAGTAGATCCCTTTCGGAAGGGCCGGCAACCCGACGCCCGCGCGCGTCCCGTCGACGACGAGGTCCCCCTTGTCGATGCGCACGCCTTCGGCGTTCTCGACGCGCAGCGAGCTGAACGACGGATCGAGCGCCTCGCTGAATTCGACGACGACGCGGTCCGGCGCGCGGGGCGCTGCCTCGCCCGCGCCGGGGTCCGACGCGACGACGCTCGCGTGCGCGGCGGCGAGCGGCGTTGCCGCGAGGGCGAGGGTCGCGACGAGGCCGAGGAACGCGCGACGGCTCAAGGCGGTGCCTCAGCGACGACGAAGCGCGAGGGCCGCCATGAAGGCGGCGGCGACGGCGCCGAGGACGGTCGGGGAGGGTGCGTCCTTCGCCGGCTGCTCGACGACGGGCGGCGGGTTCGCGATCTGCGCGGCGGTATCCACTTCGAGCTTCGAGAGACGCGCGTCGAGCCCGGCGATGTCCTTGGCAAGCTTCGCCGTCGTCGGATCCGTCTCGGGGAAGGACGTCTCGTCGAGGTCCTCGACCTCGTGCGGCTCGACGGTGACGTCGACGGGCGTGCCCTCGATCGTGCCCGCGATGTGGATCTTGTAGACGCCGGCGCGGGTCGGGGTGATCTCCGCCGTGTACCAACCCGGCCGGCCGAATGCGGGGCGGAAGTCGAGCGGTTGGAACGTCTTCGTGGCGTACTCGTACGTGACGGTGAGGTCCTCGTGCGCGCCGAGGATGACGTGCTCGTCTTCGTGCGTGTGCTCGGCTTCCTCGACGCCCTCGTCGTGCGCGTCCTCGGCCGGGGCCATCTCGCCCTCCGCGGCTTCCCCGTCGTGCCCTGCTTCCTCCGCCTCGCCGATCTCGTGCTCGTCCCCTTCGACGTGCTTGAGCGCGACTTTGAGGTCGAGCCCGTTCGGGATGCCCGCGAAGGGCGGCTCGTCCCGCCAGCCGACCGTGAGCTCGTACTTCCCGTCGCCCGCCTCGACATGCTCGTGGCCGGCGGCGGTCGGGAGGAAGGCGAGCAGCAGCGTGCTGACGGCGAGCCACAGGGCGCGCATGGCGGCCGTAACCGGCAGGGCGTATTTGAGCCTCGACGATTCTCGACCGCAGCGTCCGCGCGGACGCTCCAGGGGTAGCCTCAGACGGCCGTCGCCAGGACCGCGTCCTCGGCGCCGTACTCGGCGGTCGAGCCGCAGGCGGCACAGCGGCGGTCGACGCGGAGGACCGGGCGGCGCGGGATCGCTCGCGGGTGGTCCGGCGGAGCGACCAGTCCGGAGGGCACGGCCGAGCCGCAACGGCAAAGGAAGACGAGAGGGCGCATGGGGGCCGCGTGACGTCGGCCCCTCCCTTGCGCGCCACGGTTCTCCCGATGGGGACCCGCCGTCACGTTCATGAGTCGCGGACGTGCCGCGCCCTCGCACGGCCGCGCGGAGGACGCATCATCCCTGGCCCTTCCTTTAAGGGCGGGAACGGATTCCGTCCGCGTGAGCACGCTCCTCGCCTGCCCGCTCGACTTCCGCTACGGCCGCCCCGAAGTGAAGGCCATCTTCAGCGAGGAGGGGAAGCTCCAGCGCCTCCTTGCCGTCGAGGCCGCCCTCGCGCGCGCCCAGGCGAAGGTGGGGGCGGTCCCCTCCGAAGCCGCGCGGGAGATCACGCGCCGCGCAGACCTCGCGCACGTGAAGGCTGAGCGCGTCGCGGAGATCGAATCCGAGATCCGCCACGACCTCATGGCCGTCGTCAAGGCGCTCACAGAACAGTGCAAAGGCGACGCCGGACGCTACGTGCACCTCGGGGTCACGAGCTACGACGTCATCGACTGCGCGAACGCCCTCATGATGCGCGACGCTCTCGCGCACATCGAGAAGGGCCTCATGGACCTCGAGACATCGCTCGCCCGGCTCGCGAAACGCCACCGCGACACGGTCATGCTCGGCCGCACGCACGGCCAGGCCGCCGTCCCTATGACGTTCGGCCTCAAGATGGCCGTCTTCCTCCTCGAGACCCGCCGCCACCTCGACCGGCTCCGCGAGGCGCGCCCCCGCATCGTCGTCGGCAAGATGGCCGGTGCCGTCGGCACCGCAGCGGGCCTCGGACCCAAGGCGTTCGAGATCGCCGACCTCGTCGCGCAAGACCTCGGCATCGGCATGGAGGACGGCGCCACGCAGATCGTCCAGCGCGACCGCTACGCCGAAGCGTTCCAGCTGCTCGCGAACCTCGCCGCGAGCCTCGAGAAGTTCGCCACCGAGGTCCGCAACCTCCAACGCACCGAGATCGGCGAAGCCTCCGAAGGCTTCGACGTCGCGAAACAGGTCGGCTCCTCCACGATGGCGCAGAAGCGCAACCCCGTCCTCGCCGAGAAGATCAGCGGCCTCGCCCGCATCGTCCGCTCCGCCGTCACGCCCGGGTACGAGAACAGCATCCAGTGGCACGAGCGCGACCTCGCGAACAGCAGCGCCGAGCGGTTCCTGCTCCCGCACACCTTCGTCCTCGCCGACGAGATCCTGCAGGACTCGGCACGGCTCTTCCACGACCTCGCCGTCTTCCCCGACCGCATGCGCGAGAACCTCGGCCGCGCCCCCGAGATCATGAGCGAGAGCGTCATGCTCCGCCTCGTCGACAAGGGCCTCGGCCGCCAGGAAGCGCACGAGCTCGTCCGCAAGGTCGCGATGAAAGTCCCGAGCGACGGAGCGGCCGCAGCCACGAAGTCCGCACGGGAACGATACCGCGACGAGCTCGCGAAGGACCCGACCGTCGCGAAGCTCCTCACGCCGACGGAGCTCGCCGCCGCGCTCGACCCTGCGACGTACACGGGGCATGCCGGCGCGATGGTGGACCGGGCGCTCGCGAAGACGGGGTACTGAGGACACGGCGAGGCTGAACCTGGGACGCCGGGGGGCCGAGAACGCTGCGCGCGAATCGATATCGCCTTTCGCGCGCGATATTCTCGCGCATGAAGCTCCTCAAGAGGTCTCTCCGGAGGTCGCCGCGACCCCCGGGTCCGCTCGACCGGTTCCTCGCAACGGCCGTCGACGCGGGCCGGGACGCGGGGGGCTCCTGCGGCAAGAGGCGCGTGAACATCGCTCTCTATTCGCGCGCGATATTCTCGCGCGTCCCCCCTTGGCACTCCTCGACGGCATCGCCCTCACTTGAACAGCAGCTCGAGCACGACGCCCGCGACGAGCGCCGCCGCGACGACGCCGGCGAGGAGGAGCCACGGCTCGAGGCGGTCGTCGGTGAGGGTCTCGAGGATGCGGTCGCGCACGGCGCCGCAAGGATGCGCCTCCGGCGCTAAGAGCCCATCTCGAAACGCGGGTGCCGTTTTGGCCGGTTCGGGCGCGGGCGGAT
>DATDQL010000134.1:0-6192 GCA_035292305.1 Thermoplasmatota archaeon | reverse complement strand
CGGCGCGCAGGCCGATCGGCACGTCGCCTGCCTCTACCTTCGGGGGAAGGTCGAGGAAGACCGTGAGGTTCGTCGAGGTCTTGTTCGCGAGCGAGAGCCCGGAGATCTTCCGACCCTCGTGGAAGACGCTCGCGCGCACTCCGCGCGGCGCGTCGACCGTGATGTCGTACGTGTCCGGCGTGTCGCCGTTGTTCGACACGATGAACCCGACGTCCTTCGCCTCGCCTGGCGAGGCCTCGAACGAGACGGCCTTCGCCGCGACGTCGAGCCCTTGGCTGCGGACGAACAGCGGGAGGACGACGAGGTTGTTCGCCTGCGTCTCGACGCGCTCGAGCACGCCGTCGCGCGGGAGGGCGTTGACGTAGAGGAGCGCCTTGCCCGGGAACACCGCTCTCCACGTCTTGTTCACGTACACCGTCTCGCCTGGCTCGATGCGCGGGACGAGGCCCTCGTTGAGCGCGCCGCGGCCGAAGAGGTCCGTGACGCCGACCTTCATCGTGACGTTCACGGACTGCGCGCTGATGCCGCCGAGGTTCGTGATGGCGGCGCTGATGCGGACCGCGTCGCCGATGTTGGGCTCCTCGTCGGAGACCGTCAGGCGCACGCGCAGGTCGGGGAAGCTCGGGAGGCGCACGAGGACGGGCAGGGCGACCTGGTTGTCGTCCTCGAGGAGCTCGGAGATGTCGCCCAACGGGTCGGCGGTCGCCGTGAGGTTGTGCCAACCGACGGTGCGCGGCGTCCAGATGAAGCGGAACTGGCGGGCCTCGCCCGGCGGGATGCCGCCGTCGACGACGCCGTCGGGGCGCTTGCGGCAGACGCCGACCGTGGGAGTCGACCCGTCCGGCGCGAGGAGCTCGACGGGCGCCTCGCCGGCCTGGAGGTCGACGACGGTGATCGCGGCCTCGCAGGCGGCGGTGGTGCCGCTGTTCTGGATCTCCACCGTGACCTGCCGCGGCTGGTCGACGGGGAGGTCTGCGCCGGGGCGCACGGCGAGGACGCGGAGGTTCGCGCGGTTGAGGTACGTGTAGTCGAGGTCCGCGTTCGACCCGGCCTGGACGCCGGGGAGCGTCTGGCTGAACGCGGTGACCTGGATCGGCGCGAAGCCCTGGCGGCCCGGCGAGCCGGACCCGACGGGGATGCACACCTTGAGGCCGAGGAGGCGCTCCTCGCCGGCCGCAAGGCCGATCGTGCTGCGACGCTCGCCGGCGACGGCCTTGCACCGGTCGGTCGTGGCGGGCGCGGGCCCGAGCTGGTCGAGGATGGCGCCGTCCTCGTCGAGGATCGTGACGTTCCATCCCGTCGGCAGGTCGGTCGGCGCGCCGTTCGACTTGCGCAGCGTCACGTTGTACGTGTCGCTGTACGCGCCGCCGTTGCGGAGGAAGTACTTGTACGTCTTGTCCGTGTCGTCGTTCACCGGGATGCGCTGGTACGGGCGCAGCGTCGCCGCGAACGGCCCGACGGTGAGGTCGTCGATCTGCCATCCGGTGAAGCGCCCCTTCTCCGGGACGTAGAGGACGACCTTGACCTTCACGAAGTCGAACGTCTTGTTGTTCGTGCGCGCGCGGTCGAGCGCGGCCGAGACGTCGGCCGTGAACGTGGCGTACTCGAAGTCGCTGTAGCCGGGCGAGGCACCGCCGAAGCGCGCGACCTCGGCCCACTCCTTGATCGCGGCGTCGTTCGAGTCGTTGAGGTCGACCTCCGTCCCGTGCTGGCCGAGCTGGTGATCGCCCCAGTCCCACGCAGCGGCGAGGACGCGCGCGTACGCACCGTCCGCGCCGAAGTCGTAGCGCTGGAGGAAGGAGACGCCGATGCGCGGGTTCCCGTTGAGGCCCCGCATGCCGCGGATGTCGATCGTGGGGGATTCGAGCGCGTAGCCGCGCACCTCGTCGCGGCACTTCTGCACCGGCGAGGCGGACTGGCCGCCGCTCGGGTCGTCGACGCAAACGGCCTTGTTCTCCGCGCCGGCGAGGTCGAGGACCTTGCCGCGGGCGCGCGCGCTCTCGGGGATGCTGTCCGGGGCCACGCCGTTGACCATCGGCACCGCGTCCCGCACCATCCACAGCTCCATGAGGTGCGCGGGGTTGGCGTCCATCGACACGCTCGGGTTCTCGGAGGCCTCCGTCTCGGCGTGCTCGGGCTGGTAGTACGTGCACCAGTCGTGCGCCTCGTCGCGCGGGTGCTCGGGGCACGCCTCGCGGTGGTCTAGGTGCCGACCCGAGCCGCTCGGCTGCGGGGGCTCGGGGGGCGGCATCCTGATCTCCGCGGTCGCGGCCGTCTCCCGGAAGAGGAAGCCGGGCGACACGCGCATCTCGCTCGTGACGAGGAGCGGAGCCGTGGTCACGGACTCGAGCCGCTTGACCGCGCTCGCCGTGACGACCGTGAGCTCGACGGTGTACAAGCCCTCCGGGAGGTCGCGCACGCGGTCCTTCGGGAGGTCGAAGACCAGGTCTCGGACCTCGCCGCGCTCGAGGAAGCGCGTGTCGAACGTGCGCGCGTTCGCGAGCGTGAGCTCGAAAGGCCGCGTCGGGTCGCCGAGGACCTTGAGCGTCGCGGACTCCACGTCCGCGCGGTCGAACCCGACGAGCTTCAGACGCGCGGTGGCCGTGATCTCGCGCTCGACGCGGGGCTCGGTCACGCTCGGGCGCACGACGATGGACTCGGCCTTCACCTGGCTCGTCGCGATGACGCGCTCTCCGTCGTACTCGCGGACGACCCGGTTGTCGGCCACGAGGAGCTCGTCGCCGAACCCGCGGTGGTCCGCGAGGACCTCGAGGCGGTACTTCGCGCCGGGTTGGCCCGGGAGCGAGAGGTCGGTCTTGCCCGCGAGCCCGCAGACGCGCACGGACGCCTCGGCGGCAAGCGAGCTGTCGGAGGGGACGACCGCGCCCGCGCAGCCCTGGAACTCGCTGAGGGGCCCGCTCCACACACGCGAGGCGGGCGCTCCCTCGCCGGTGATGTTGAGCCAGACGTTCACGCGGACGTCCTCGACGCCGGTGAGCCCGCGGTTGCCGACCTCGACGACGATCGGGTTCTCGCCGAGGCGCAGGTCCTCCGTCGCCGTCGGGGACACGACCGAGACGCCCATGTTCAACAGGTGCTTCTGCGCGAGGACCTGAAGGTCGCGGATGTCCCACCCGCCGGCGCCCACGGTCCCGTCCGTCGCGGCGCGCAGGCGCAGCCGCACGTCGGTGCCCTGGAGCACTTCGGACTGCACGCGGACGTCGTCGACGCGCCACCAGTCCTGGTAGCTCTGGCCCTCGAAGATCGGGTGCGTCCCCGAGGACGCGCGGCGCGTGTTGAAGCTCGCGTGGAAGCCGATGAGCACGTCCTTCCCTGCGTACTCGGTGAGGTCGAACGCGACCGGGACCCAGTCCTTGTGGTCGTGCCGGACGCGGTTGCTCTTGCCCGGCTCCGGCTCGTACTGGAGATTGATCCGCGACTGCTGGTGCGCGCCCGGGGTCGCGCCCGTGAAGACGAGGGGCGCCTGCGTGCCGGCGGAGGCGTGGGGGACGCCGAACTCGGACGCGGCGCCCACGTCGCGGTGCGTGTCCTGCAGGAAGCGCGAGGCCGTGCCGAGGCCGAGCGGTCCGTAGAAGAGCAGGTTCGAGTAGCTGCTCGTCGCTCCGGGGTCCGTCTTCGGGCCGCCCGTGTTCGTGACCTGCCCCTCGTGCTGCCAAACGGGGAAGTCCGGGGTCGAGGCGGGCTTGGGAGTGAGGGGCTGCCAGGTGAGGCCGTCGTCCACGCTGACCTCGACGCGGCCGCCCGCGGCGCCGCCCTTGCCGGTGATCGTGATGCCGGCGGTCCCGAAGTGGTACTGCGTGTTGAACGTGAGCGTCGTCGCGCCGACGGCGGGCTTGAGGTCGACCGGGAGGACGAGGCGCGCGGCGCCGCCCGTCTGCTCGAACTCGGCGCGCGAGGCGTTCGCTTCCCAGAAATGGTTCACGCGACCGGTGTAGCCGTACGGGGCGCTGCGATCGAGGGGGCGGTCGAACTCGAACGTCGACGCCTCGGACCAGAACCCGCGCGCGAACGGCTCTCGCGTGAGCATGAAGAGGTCGTCCACGTCCTGGACGGTGATCGTGTTCGAGAGAGCGGGAGCGTAGAACTTCGTGTCCGCGCCCTGGCGCCAGCCGGCCGTGCGCAGGTCGGCGGGGCTCGAATACGTCGCAGGGGTGAGCGTCGCGAGGATGCGCGTGCCGCCCAGGTTGCTACCGCTCGCGGTGACGCGCGCGCTCGCGATGCCCCAGCCGAAGTGCGGCGAGTGCTCGTCCGTCTCGCGGACGCTGGTCGCGCTGTCGGAGTTGATGTAGAGCGCGTCGGCCCCGGACTTGGCGGCAGCGACGACGTGCTCGAGGCGGACGGTGAGCGTCTTCCCGGCCACCTTCTCCCAGTCGACGCCCTGCACGAGGACGACGCGGTCCGTCCAGTTCCAGTACCGGTCCTCTTCGCCGGCGAAGTCGGCGACGATCGCGGGCCGCACGATCTTCGCGCCGTCCGAGGCGGTGATCGTGAGCCGGACGTTCTGCGCGTCCTGCCCGAGGTTGTCGAGGATGTTGTTCGCCAGGTCCCCGCGGTACGTACGCGGGACGCCGGCCCAGTCGCGGATGTCGAGGCGGAGGACGCCCGACGTCTTCGGGTCGGCGCCTCGGAGGTCCACGATCGTCTCGAGCCACTTCGTCGTCAAGATGGCGCCCGGCTTGAGCGTCTGCGGCGGGGAGGGGTTGACGTCCGAGGGGTTGTTCGAGATGCCCATGCAGTTCGAGCCCGCGAGGTTCGGGATGGCCGGGGTCGTCGCCTCCGCAGGACAGAGGACGCCGCTCTTGTCGCTCCAGAGGACCTGCTGCCCGGGGTCGGCCTTGTACACCATCTCGCGCGGCTCGTCGAGGAGCCTCGCAGACACGCCCGGGACCCAGGAGTAGGCGCCCGAGCGGTACGGGAGGCGCTGGTCCACGTCGGAGAAGACGCGGAAGCGCACGATGCTCCCGGCCTTCAGCACCTGGCGATGGCAGGTCGCCATCGCCGACAGGTTGCCCGTGCAGGCTGCATCGAGGAGCGCGTCCGGCTCCATCTGGCGGTCGCCGGCGTCCAGGTCCGTCGGGAAGTGGAGCTTGTACGTGCCGCCGCCTTCGGACGCCATGGCGGTCCACCGGCTGCCGTCGACCGTGACCTCCACGCGGCCGATGCCGAGGCCCGTGAGGGGCTCGACCCGCACCGCGACCACGTAGGGGGCGCGCTCCGCGGGAAGCGGCGTGAACGAGGCCGCGAACGGCTGGGACGCGAAGCGCGGCGGGACCGGAGGGTCCGAGCGGTCGGGTCCCACGGTGAGGTTCGCGCGCAGCTGCGGGAGGCCGCGCTTCTCGAAGTCGTCCTCGAGGAGCGTCGTCGTCGTGTGCAGGTCCGGCAGGTCGCCGAGGTTGAACCCGTAGAGGCCCTGGCCGGTGCCCGTGAAGGCATACTCGACGCGGTCCGGGTCGGCGACGAAGGGGCTCGCCGTGCTCATGCGCTCGAACCCGCCGGGTTCGATCGGGTTCATCGTCGTCCACAAGCGGCCGCCGTCGAGGCTCGCCTCGAGCCGGCCTCCATCGTAGGATCGCTCGAAATCGTACGAGTGGTTGAGCAGGAGGAACGCGTGGCGGGCCGGGTGGAGGTTGAGCACGCGCTCGAGCGTGAGCGTCGTGTCGACCCCGTCCGGGTACTCGAGGTCGGGCGTGAAGCTCCACCCCGCCGCGGTCGCGTACCGGCTCGCGTTGTGGCCCCAGAGGGAGATGTCGTCGGGCTCGAACTCCGTCGTGAGGTTCGCTCCGCCCTCGGGGAGGATGACGTCGAACACGCGGTGCTTGACGATGCGCCGGTTGTCGCGCGGGTCGTCCTCGCCGCCGTCCGTCGGGTACACGAGGTCGGCGACGATGCGGTAGAGGCCGGAGTGCGCGGGCACCCACGCGTTCTGCATCTCGACCTCGACCTTCTGGCCGGGCAGGACCTCGCGGAGGTTGCGCGAGATGGGCCGGGACAGCACGCTCGCGCCGTCCTCGCCGAACACGTCGACGTCGATGCGGAACTGGCTCTCGGCCTCGCCGAGGTAGCGCTCCGGCACCGTGCCGCGGTTCTCGACGATGAAGCTGAACGTGCGCGGGATGCCGACGGGGCCGATGCCCGGCGTGACGACCGAAGCGTCGGGGACGAGGTCGGGGC
>DATDQL010000133.1:0-2206 GCA_035292305.1 Thermoplasmatota archaeon | reverse complement strand
CGGCGCTTCGCACGGGAGGTCGCCGAGGGCCGCCCGGACCGCGGGCCACGGGTCCGCGGGCAGGCCGAGGTCGCCTGAGGACGCGGCCTCGAGGTCGGCCGCGGGGCCGACGCAGCCGGCGAGGATGGGGGCGACCGCGAGCAGCACGAGGTGGGTGCGCACGGGGGCGGCAGCACGGGTGTCCCGGCTTGGCCTTTCCCGTCCCCGGCTTGGGCGGGGTTAAATACAGGAACGCGTGTCCCGCCCGTACCACCCCGGGCCCCTGCCTTGACCGACCCGCCTTCGCGCGGGAGGGGATCGCTGGGCCCTGCATGCACGCGTCGCCTCGGCGACGCGGCCGGTGGCTGTCTCAGGTGAAACGAATGGCAAAGGGATTGTTCGCGGCCCGCAAGCTGCAGGACGACCGGCAGGCGTTCCGCTGGTCGGACCGGTACTACAAGCGCCGCACGCTCAGGCTGAAGGAGAAGGCGGACCCGCTCGAGGGAGTGCCTCAGGCACGCGGCATCGTCATCGAGAAGGTCGGGATCGAGGCGAAGCAGCCGAACTCCGCGATCCGCAAGTGCGTGAAGATCCAGCTCATCAAGAACGGTCGCCAGGTCACGGCCTTTGCCCCCGGCGACGGCGCGATCAACTTCATCGACGAGCACGACGAGGTGCTCATCGAGGGGATCGGCGGCCGCATGGGCCGTTCGTACGGCGACATCCCCGGCGTCCGGTTCAAGGTCATCCAGGTGAACAACGTGTCCCTGACGGAGCTCGTCAAGGGCAAGAAGGAGAAGCCGATGCGGTGATGCCCATGGCGGACGAGAACCCCTCAGAGGAACTTGTGGTCGAGGCCGCCGCGGCGGCCTCGGCGACTCCATCCGCAGCGACCGTGGTCGCCGCGGGTCCCGCGCCGAAGCTCTTCGGCAAGTACGAGATGGTCGGCGTCGCCGTGAAGGACCCCGGCCTCGTGCGGTACGTCAACCTCACGCCGATCGACATCCCGCACACGGGCGCGCGCCACGGCAACAAGCCGTTCGCGAAGCACCGCATGTCCGTGATCGAGCGGCTCGTGAACCAGATGATGCGCACGGAGAACTGGACCGGGAAGAAGGCGAGCTCGTACCGCGCCGTGAAGGAGGCGTTCGAGATCGTCGCGCAGCGGTCCAAGGACAACCCCGTGCAGGTGTTCGTGACCGCGATCGAGCGCGCGGCCCCGCGCGAGGAGGTCACGCGCCTGCGCTACGGTGGCATCTCCGTCCCGAAGGCCGTCGACGTCGCCCCCGCGCGTCGCCTCGACATCGCGCTGCGGCACATGACGACCGGCGCCGTCCACTCGTCGCACAAGAGCAAGAACACCATCGCGCAGTGTCTCGCGGACGAGATCCTCAAGGCCGCGAAGGGCGATCTGAACTCCTTCGCCGTCGGCAAGAAGGAAGAAGTGGAACGCGTCGCGAAGAGCGCGCGCTGAGGCGGCTCGAACGCCCGCCGCGAACACGCGACCACGCGAACCACGGGGAACCCCCCCGGTTCGCGTGTTCGCGTGTTCGCGGCCCCTTTTCACGTCGCGCAACCTCGCGCGCGGCTGCCGCCACTGTGGCGCTCGGGCGCCCATGATAATAGCCTTCTTCCCAGCTCTTATCCGCGACCGCTAGAGGAGGTCTTCCCGTGCCCGAGCACCACGCCCACGAGTTCGCAGGCGCGACGCCGGGCGCGGACGTCCTCGCGCGGACGCCCGTCCCGGCCGTCCTCACGGATGCCGACGGACGCATCGTGTTCACGAACGTGGCCGCGCGCTCGGTGCTGCGGCTCACCGACCTCCGTGGCCAGTTCCTGTATGCGTCCTGCCTCACGACCGACGACGCGAAGCTCCTCGCGACCGCCGTCGCTTCGGGCGGTGTGGCCACCGTCGAGCTCATGCGCGGCGACTCCTCCCGTGTCGAGGTCTCCGCGGTGGCGATCCCCCTTACGCGGACGACGCGGCTCGTGCTGCTCCGTGACGTCTCGGACGAGCGGCGCTCCGAGGCGGAGCTGCGATACCGGACCGCGCTCCTCGAGTCGCAGTACGAGTCCGCGGTCGACGGCATCCTCGTCGTCGACGCGGACAGCCGCGTCGTGTCGATGAACTCGCGCTTCCTCGGGATGTGGGGCGTCGACCCCGAGCTCATGCGCGTCGGGGGCAGCGACGAGGCGGCGCTCGCCTCCGTCCTCGACCGGCTCGAGG
>DATDQL010000132.1:0-10434 GCA_035292305.1 Thermoplasmatota archaeon | reverse complement strand
CGGCAGGCGCGCCGTCGTGCCGTCGCCCCAGTCGACGTCGTACCGGACGCGCTCGCCGTTCGCGTGCGTCGCGGCGACCTCGACCGCGACCTCGTCGTACTGGTGCGGCGCCGCGTCGGAGACGACGACGCCGAGGCGCGGGCGCGTCGGTTCGCCGACGCCCGCGACGGTGACGTCGTAGGATCCGGAGCCCGCGGCGCGCAGGAGCTCGAGCGTCCACGTCCCCGCGGCGGGCGACGCCACGAAGAGCGGCGTGTCGGTGCCCTCGGCGGCCAGCGCGCCCGTGGGCGAGACGAGACGGACCGTCGCGTCGCCCGTGGCGAAGCTCACGAACGGAGAGTATCCGGCGTAGAGCCGCGGGGTCCCGGAGGGGACCGTGAACGTGTAGGCGTCCGCGTGGTCCGCGATCGGCTCCCACAGCGTCCCGTGACAGTCGAACGGCAGGGTCCGCGCGAGGGTCGCGACGTCGTCGCCGCTGCCGCAGTCGTCCTCGCGCGCGGTGACCCCGAGGAACGTCGACGCGACCGCGCCGACCGTGTCCTCCGCGAAGAAGCCGGCGACGCGGCTGTCGGGGAACGCGTACGTGAACGTCTTCGTCGAAGGGAACCCGCCGTCCGTCCACGTCGGCGGGGTCGGCGGCGCGAACGCGGCCCCGACGCGGCGCCCGTTCTCGTCCGCATCGAGGCCGTACACCGCGTACTCGGTCGGCTCGCCGTAGATCACCGACAGCGGACCGGACGCGACCACGTACGGGCGCGTGTTCGCGGTGACGTCGACGCGCAGGTCGTACTCCTGGATGTATTCGTAGTACGAGCAGCCGCCGTAGTACGGGTCGCAGTATCCGCACGCCTTGTAGTAGCCTGGGTAGTAGCGCTGGTTGTGGTTGTAGTAGGCCGAGATCGAGTACGTGACCGCGCCCTCGCCGTACGACGGGACGACGAAGGTCGTGTCGTCCCACAGGCGTCCGTAGCTGCCCTCGGGCCCGTAGAGGTAGTAGGCGACGATGCCGCTCCCGGTGAACGTGATGCGGACGCCGTCCGCGCCCGTCGCCGTGAACGTGAAGTAGTCCGTCGCGTCGTCGCAGTCGTTGACCTTCGCGTCGCAGCGGACGCCCGGCGTGAGCGCGAGAGGCGCGCCGTAGGTCGCGTCCTGGTCGGTCCCGCAGTCCGCCTGCGGACCAGCCGACGCAGGGCCCGGTACGAGCACGCCCATGACGAGGGCGGTCAGGCTGACCGCGAGCCGAACAGTCTTCCCGGACGGTATCGGGGCCTCCCCCTCTCAAGGACCGGCCTCCACGTTCAAGAACCCCTCAGGTGCAAGCAATTCCCCGGCTGCCTGCCGGTTAGAGTCTAACGACGGGGTTCAGCCTTCCCAGACCTTTCGGGCGACGGCGGACACGTCGCGGGGGGCGACGACGCCGACCTCGGTGACGAGGCCTTCGACGCGGGCGGCCGGGGTCACGTCGAAAACGGGGTTGAGGAACTTCACGCCGGGGAAGTCGCTCGGCTCCGCGATCTCCGTGACCTCGCGCTCCTCGATGACGACCTCCGCGCCCGAGGGCGTCCCGAGGTCGACCTTGTACGTCTCGCCACAGACGTGGAACGGCTTGCCCGCAGTCTGCGCGAGGAGAGCGAGCGTCGACGTCCCGATCTTGTTGATGACATCGCCGTTCGCGGCGACGGTGTCGCACCCGAGGAGCACGCCGTCGACGCCCGGCATGACGTGCTGGGCCGCGGAATCCACGACCAGGGTCACGTCGATACCTGCGGCCGCGAGCTCGCGCGCCGTGAGATGACCCTGGCGCCACGGTCGCGATTCCGTCGCGATCACGCGGAACGTCCGGCCCTGCTCGTGGGCGGCCTTGAACACGGAGAGCGCTGCCTGGGAATTGCAGTGCGTGAGATAGGCGCCGCCCTCTCGGATGAGCGGCACTCCGTGTCGGCCGATCGCGGCGACCGCGGCGACGCTGCGCTCCTGGAACTCCTTCGAGGCGTGCTGGAGTGCGTCGAGTTTCTCCTTCAGCGACGAGGCCCGCCGCACGCGGCGCTCGACGAAGGCGAGGCCGTTGCGCAGCGATACGGCCGTCGGCCGCGTCGCGAGGAGGCGGTCGCGCGCGTCGGCGAACTGCGCCTCGAACGCGGCCCGGTCGCCGTCGAACGCCCCGCCCCACGAAGCGAGGGCCGCGACGGCGTGGCGCGCGATCTTGCCGGCGCCGCGGACGCGCATCTCCTCGATCTCCCGGGCCATCGCATCGAGCTCGCTCACGGGGCGCGAGGAGGCGATTCCCGCTCTTAAGCTGAAGGGCGACGGATGACGGAAGCGGGCCCAAGAATGAATGGGCCGGGTCCAGGGGCGACGGGGAAGCGGAGGGTCGAAGGGGAAAGGGCCCCCGACGCTCCGCGCGCCCGACACCCTATCCCCTCCTCCTTCGTCCTTCCCCGTCGCCCCTCGGCGCCCGTCCCTCACTTTCATCCCTCGGCGCGCATCCCTCATCCGTGGCCCCTAACGTTCAAGGCCACGCGGCGCCTCGCGGCCGCGTGGCCCCGCTGCGCGGCAAGGTGCTCCGCCTCGGCGACGACGTGGACACGGACGTCATCATCCCGGGCCGGTTCCTGCAATCGTGGGAGACGCTCGGCCAGAACGTGTTCGCGGGCCTCGGCCCCGGATGGTCCGCACGAGCGCGCGCGGCGACGTTCATCGTCGCGGGTCGCAACTTCGGCTGCGGTTCCTCGCGTGAGCAGGCCGTCATGGCGATCAAGCAGGCGGGCATCCGCGCGGTCGTCGCGCCGACGTTCGCACGGATCTTCCACCGCAACGCGGTGAACCTCGCGCTGCCCGTGCTCGAGGCGGCGATCGAGGTCGCGGACGGCGCCGAGATCGAGGTCGACCTCGACACCGGGGAGATCCGTGAGCCCGCGAGCGGGCGCTCCTGGCGCGCGCGACCGCTCCCGCCGGAGGTGCGCGCGATCGTCGACGACGGCGGGCTCGTGGAGCACTTGAGGAAGCGATACGGAGCCGGACGCCCGTGAAGGTCGGCTACGTGCCCGGCGACGGCGTCGGCCCCGAGGTCCTCTCCGTCGCGCGCGCCGTCGTGGACGCGACCGGCGTCGGTGTCGAGTGGCTCGACGCAGAGGCGGGCCTCGCGTGCCACGCGCGCACCGGCGCGTGGCTGCCCGAGGCGACGCTCGCTGCCTGCCGCGAAGCCGACGCCGTGCTCTTCGGCGCGATCACGTCGCCCCTTGGCGACGCGACCTATCGCAGCCCGATCCTCGCGCTTCGCCTCGCGCTCGACCTCTACGCGAACGTCCGCCCCGCTCGCGACTGGGGGCAGCCGTGCCTGCAACCGGGCATCGACCTCGTCGTCGTGCGCGAGAACACCGAAGGGATGTACAACGCTCCCGAGGACGAGGACGTGGACGGCGTCACGACGCGTCGCCGCGTGACGCGGCGCGGTTGCGAGCGCATCGTGCGCGCCGCGCTCGACGTGGCGGCCGCGCGACCGGCGAAGCGCGTGCTCTGCGCGCACAAGGCGAACGTGCTGCGGAGGTCGGACCAGCTCTTCCTCGACGCGTTCCGCGCGGAGGCGGACCGCCGGCCCGACCTGCGCGCCTCCGACGGGCTCATCGACAGCGTCGCGATGGACGTGGTGCGTTCACCCTCGCGGTTCGACACGATCGTGACGCTCAACCTCTACGGCGACGTGCTGAGCGACGTCGCGGCCGGTGTCGCCGGCGGGCTCGGCTTCGCGCCGAGCGGCTCGTACGGGCCGCGTCACGCGCTCTTCGAGCCCGTGCACGGCTCCGCGCCGGACATCGCAGGCAAGGGAGTCGCGAACCCCTGCGCGGCCGTGTTGAGCGCCGCGATGATGCTCCGCCACCTCGGGCGGGCCAAGGAGGCGGACCGCGTCGAGGCCGCCGTGCGCGTGGCCCTCGCGCAGGGCCGGACCGCCGACGCCGGCGGCTCCCTCGGGACGCGCGCGTTCGAGCGGCTCGTCCTCGCGGGCGTCGCGTGACGGGCGGCGCATCACTGGCCCGTCCCCTGTGACCCGATACGCTCGCACGGCAAAGGGCATGTCGGGCCGAGCCGAGCGAGGGGCGCGGTCTTACGACCGTTGGGGAGGTCGGTAGCAGCCCGCGAGCTTGCGATCGGCCTTCGACGGCCCCGTCGCACCTCCGTTGTCAGTCAGAAACGCGGCGGGGCCCCCCTTTCACTCCAACGCCACGAAGATCCCGAGGCGGCACGAACCCCGCGAACCCCCGAGGAGGTCGTGTCGCTCGTGAAGGTTCGTGCTTTTCGTGGCCCTGAAGCGGCGAGAGGCGGAGCCGCACAACCGCGGTCGCGATGCTCCTTCGCGGCGCGAGGGAGGTTCCCGCGCGCAACGAAGGAGCGCTCAGTTCGTCCCGGCGTCCACGACCGCGGGCGTCGTGACCGGTGTCGCCGGCAGCGCGAACGAGAGCTGCAGGCCGCCCCAGCTGCCGCCCGCGTAGTAGCGGACCGTGCGGCCGTCGCGGACCTTCTTGACGAGGTCGACCTCTTCGAGGCGGTTCACGTGCCACGTCACGAGGCTCGGCTGGAGGTTCAGCGCGCCGCAGACGTCCTTCTGGATGCACCCGGGGTGCCCGAGGACGTGCCGCGCGATCGCCGAGGTCGTCTCGTTGCGGAGGACCGCGTACGCGTCACCCTGGCGCGCGGCGCCGCCGGCCGTCGCGAAGAACCGCTTGTAGCGGCCGTTGCGCTTGCCGACGACGAGCCCGTGCGTCTGGAGGAGTTTGAGGTGGTACACGGTCGTGCCCCAGCCCACGTTCGCTCTCGAGCTGATGTCGTGCGCGTGGATGCCGGGCTCGGCGCGGATGAGGTGGAAGATCTCCTCGCGCTTGCCGTGCTCGAGGACCTCCTCGCGGCCGATGCGGGAGTACATCGGCAGCACGAGCGCCGTCCCGGCGTACTTCGCGTAGGGCCAGAAGTACGCGAGGGCCGCGCCGAAGAGCGCGAGGCCGCCCACGCCGACCGCGACCGCGGCGGCGCCGGGCGGGAACGACGCCTGGAGGTCGTTCGTGGTGACCGCCGCCACGTCGCCGACGACGTCGAGCACGAGAAGCGGCTCGTCGTCGGGGCCTTCGAGCGTGGTGATCGGGGTGATCGTGAGGTTGCCGCCGACGGTCGCGTCTTCCTTCTGGAAGAACATGCGCTCGCCGCCGACGAGGATGCGACCCGAGGCTTCGTAGAACGTCGCCTCGCCGAAGCTCTCGACGACGGGCTGGCCGTAGATCCTGCCGGGCGCGGCTGCGTCGAGCGTGAAGCTCCCGTCCTCGATCTCGATCACGAGGTAGTCGGACTTCTGGATGCGGTAGAGCTCCTGACCGCCCGCGGGAGCTGCGACGGACTCGTTCGTCTCGCCCGTCTCGTAGTACACGTTCTCGACTGCTTCGCCGTCGCGCACGCCGTTCACGAACACGTCGAGGCCGGAGATGTGGATGCGGAGGAAGCCGTCGCCGCGGATCTCCCACACGGCGCCTTCGAAGAACCATGCGTCGTCGGTCGCGGAGGGCCAGTATGTGCCGCAGTCGGACCAGTCCTCGCACTCGTCCCACGCGCTGGCCTCTTCGGGCACGCCGAGCTTCGCGGCGCCGAGGACCTCGGCGACGAGCGAGCCGCCGTCCGCGGAGTACGCGTCCGCGTCCTCGGCGGCCTGCGTCCAGGACACGTAGGTCCCGGGGCGCAGCTGCGAGACGTTGCCGACGAGGCGCAGGTCCTCGATCTCGAACGTCTCGTCCTCGGCCTTGTCGGCTTCCGCGGTCGGGTCGTAGACGGGGAAGCAGGACACGATCGCGACCTCGCGGCACATCTGTTCCTTGTGAACGTGGAGCACCGTCGCGACGGGCGCACGGATGTCGAGCTCGCCGGTGGCGGGCGCGGAGGAGGCGAGGGCGCCGCGGCCTTCGCTGAACTCCGCGAGGGCGCGACCTTGGAGGACGACGGGGTTGCGCGCCGTGATGGTGCCGTCGCCGTCCTCGGCCGCCACGAGCGTGGGGAGGAACACGCAGAGGGCTGCCAAGAGGGTGGCCTGGGTCCCGAGCCTCGCCTGCATCGGTCGCGTCTCGCATTGGTCCCTTATAAAGACGATGTACCGGGTGTTGAACGGTCGCGGGAAGGGGCCCGCACCACGGGCAGCGCGGGCGCACGGTCGCGGCGGACCGTCCGCCGACCCCGCCCCTTCTCTGACCCGCGCTCGTCCAACGTTCATCCCTCGCGTCGCCGCCGCGCGCGGTAAGGGTCACGCCTCGCCCGTCGTACCATCCGAGGCATCCGTCCGCGCGGGGAGAGCCCGGCGCGGGTGAATTCGTGCGTAGGCTCCTCCTCACGCTCGCCATGCTAGGAATCGTGATCGCGTTCGCCGTGCCGGCCGTCACGGCGCACAACAAGAACAACCAGGGGACCCTGAAGGTCCACGACGACGAGGTCGCTTCGCCGGACCGGCGGAACGAGCCGCACGTCTCGTGCGACTTCTGGATCGAGGGCTTCAACATGTTCGACGACTCGGGCGTCCTCGAGTTCAAGGAGTGGCCCCCGACCGGCGAGAAGCAGGTCGTGACGCCGACGGGCGACGACCTCGACTGGTCGGGCGCCGCGGAGGAGGATGGAAAGGGATTCCACTTCCTCAACGGGGCTTACCAGCTCCCTGAAGGCCACTACCGCGTCGAGGCGTTCAGCGACGGCGGCCACCCCGGCAACTTCGACCACAACTCGAAGTCGAAGATGTTCTGGGTCGACCCGTGCGAACCGCCCTGCCCCGAGGAACAGTGCCCGCCCCCGCCGCCCCCGCCGCCGGATTGCCCGGACACGGACCTCGACGCGGCTGCGCAGGACGACGGCACGATCGACGTGACCGTGACGAACGAGGGCGACGACTTCAACCTCTACCACTCGGTGGATGGAGGCGACTTCGAGTTCGTCGCGACGCTCGCCGACGGTGACACGTTCACGGACGGACCGTTCGCGGCGGGCACGAGCGTCGATTACGTGGTCCACGCGTTCGACGGCGAGCGCGAGACCGAGGGCAGCTGCGCCCGCGCGACGGCAACGGCCATTCCGTTCTTCGGCGGCGCCGCGCTCGCGGCGCTCGCCTTGGTCGGAAGCGCCGGCGCGTACGTCTACCTCAGCCGCCGCCGAAGCTGAGGAACCTGGGATGACGAAGCTCCTGTCCCGCGCGCGCCCGGTCGCCGGGCTGCTCCTTGCGGGGCAGGGGCTCCTCGTCGTCCTCGGCGTGCTCGACCACGAGGCCCCCCTCTGGCTCGGGCTCGCCACGCTCATCGCCGGCGTCGCGCTCGTCGCGGGGCCGGCACTTTTCCTCTCCTTCCGGTCCACGGCGCGCCGCATCGCGCTCGCCGGGCGCGGTGTGCCTGGCTCGAAGGTCCCGCCTCTCGAGACTCGTCTCTCCCCGCGCGTCGCCGCGACCCGCGGCCGCCGCCTCGCCATCGGCGGCCTCGGCGCTGCGTGCGTCGTCGGAGTGCTCGGATACGCGCTCGCCGCACGCTCGAGCCTCGCCGCGCCAGAATGGGCGATCCTCGCATACGGCGCGGCGCTTCTTGCCGCCGCGGCCTTCCTCGACCGCCGCCTCGCGGGCGTGCCCGTCACGACCCTCGCGGGCTGGAGCCTGCCTCTCGTGCTCGCTCCGCTCGGGCTGTGGGCCGTGCAGGCGCTCCTCGAGGGCCACGCGGACGCGGGTCCGATGCGGTGGTACGTGCGCGCGCTCCTCGTGCGACCGATGGCCAGCGCGCTCGCGGTCTTCGGGCTCGACGTCGCGGTCCTCGACGAGACCGTGCGCATCGCGACGCCGCAGGGCGCGCTCTTCCTCACGGTGGGTGCCGTGTGCAGCGGGCTCTACGCGACCGTCGTCTTCTGTGGCGTGTTCGGCCTGCACGCGTGGGAGCGCGGGACGAAGCCCGCGCGGCTCGCCGTGCTCCTCGCGGTCGGGATCGCGGGTCTCCACGTGGCGAACGTCGTGCGCGTGGTCGCGCTCGGCCTCGTCGGCTGGGCGTGGGGCGGCGCCGCGCTCCAGGGGTTCCACCGTCACCTCGGATGGGTGCTCTTCCTCGTGTGGAGCGTGCTTTTCTGGGCCGTCGTGCTGAGGCGGTTCGAGGCCCCTTCGGCGCGCGACGCCCCGGGGTCGTGAGTCCGGCCGTCGGGCACGTCGTCACAGGTCCACGAGGACCACGAACCTTCACGAACGACACGAACTTCCTCGGGAGCTCGTGAGGTTCGTGACGCCTCGTGACCTTCGTGGCCTTGTAGCGGCAGACGGTGGATGGCCGTCGCGCTCGCGCGGCGTCGATTCTTCGTGGCCGGATCGCGAGCGTATCCGGGCGCGCGGCACGCGAGCCGCTCCGCCCGCGCGATGGGTTGCCATGCCGCGGGCTACCTCGCGGCCGCGATACCGCAAAGTCCATCGTGCGTTCCCCGATGACCCGGGACGGCGACGTAGTGCCCTTCTTCGCGCGCGCCTCGGACGCTTTCCGCCGCGACCTCCGCGAGACGCTCCAGAACCCCGCGCAGAACCTCCTCGCGGGCCTCACCGTCGCGGTCGTCGCGCTCCCGCTTGCGCTCGCGTTCGGTCGCACCGCGTTCGGGGACGTCTACGGGCCCGCCGCGGGCCTGTGGGGCGCGATCCTCGCCGGGTTCCTCGCCGCGGCGCTCGGCGGCTCGGCGTATTCGGTCACGGGACCGACCGGGGTCCTCGCGATCTTCACCGCGGACCTCATCGTCGCGCACGGCGGGTTCGGGAGCAGCGACGCGATCGCCTTCGGATTCGCCGCCGTCGTCCTGAGCGGGGTCGTGCAGATCGTGCTCGGGGCCGCCCGCATGGGCCGCGTCATCGAGTTCATCCCGTACCCGGTCATCACCGGTTTCATGAGCGGCATCGCGCTGCTCATCGTCTGGACCGGGATCAAGGACGTCCTCGATCCCACGGGCGCGACGCTCACGCACGCGCAGGGCCTCACCGAGCTCGCGCGGTTCGGTACCGGGCAGGGCACCGCAGCGGTGTACGGCGCCGCCGCCCTCGCCGTGGGCGCGGTGGCGCTCACGTTCGGCTGGCCGCGCCTCGCGAAGCGCCTCCCGGACAACCGCGCCGGGCGCACGCTGCGGAACGTGCCGGGGAGCCTCCTCGCGCTCGTGCTCGTGACGGTCGTCGCGCTCGCCGCGCCGTTCGCCGCGGACGTGAACCGCATCCACGCGCTCCCCGCAGGCGGCCCGCGAGTCTTCACGGATTGGGCGTTCTGGGTGCGTCACCCGGAGTGGACGAGGGACCTCGTCGCGGGCGCGATCGGCCTCGCCCTCATCAGCAGCATCGACACGCTCCTCACGTGCGTCATCGCGGACAGCGTGACTGGCAAGCGCCACGGGAGCAACCGCGAGCTCGTCGCGCAGGGCGTCGCGAACGCGGTCGCGGGTTCGTTCTCGGGCACGCAGAACTGCGGCGCGGCCGTGCGCACGATGGTGAACATCCGCAACGGGGGGAGGACGCGCCTCAGCGGCGCGTCGCACGCCCTCTTCCTCGTCATCTTCCTCTTCGCTCTGCGCGACGTCGTCACCGCGATCCCGGTCGCCGCGCTGAGCGGCATCCTCGTCGTCACCGGCGTGGGGATGGTCGAGTGGCACGCGATCTTCACAGCACACAAGGCGCCGAAGAGCGACACGTTCGTGATGCTCACGACGATCGTGCTGACCCTCTGGCTCGGCCTCGTCGAGGCCGTGTTCATCGGCGTCGTCCTCGCAGCGCTCCTCTTCATCAAGCGCATGACGGAGCTCACGGACTTCGTCGTCGAGGCGGACGACACGGAGGAGGGGCGCAAGTGGCTCGGCCTCGGCCCCTCCGTCGCGGTGTACCGCATCAACGGCCCGCTCTTCTTCGGCGCCGCGAACCGCTTCGCGCAGACGATGCAGCGGGGGAGCCTCGACACGATGCGCGTCCTCGTGTTCAAGATGCACGCCGTGACCGCCGTGGACGAGACCGGGATGCGCACGTTCGGGTTGATGCTCGATCGGTTCGAGCGGTCGGGAGTGCAGGTCTTCGTCGTGGGGCTACCGGACGGCTCGTTCCGCAAGATGGAGCGCTTCGGCCTCGTCGAGCGCGTCGGCCGCGGCCGGTTCTTCCGCACGACGACGGAGGGCCTCGCCGCGGCGCAGTCCACGCTCCACGCAGCCGCGTCGCGCGCGGGGAATCGCTGAGGCGTTTTCCAACGGAACCTGTCGCCCCAGGGGAAGGCGACCTCGCGACCGAAACCCTGATGCCGGGCCTGTCCGGGTGCCGGGGCGGTACCGCATGGGCCTGAGACCGTGAGCCGCGACCGCGCGCGTCCGAGCGGCTCGCTCCCTCTGGCGTCGATCGCGCTCGCGCTCCTGGGCTCCGTCGCCGGGGCGTGGCTCCTCGCGGGG
>DATDQL010000131.1:0-10698 GCA_035292305.1 Thermoplasmatota archaeon | reverse complement strand
CTCGACGATCGCCTCCGGGATCCGGTGGGCGGCGGACGAGGGAGCGGACGTCATCACGATGTCCCTCGGGTGCGCCGGCGGGTGCTGGTCCCAGGCGACGGCCGACGCGGTCGAGTACGCGTGGGCGAAGGGCGCGCTCCTCGTCGGGTCGGCGGGCAACGCCGGGCCGTGCACGGACTGCGTGAGCTTCCCGGCGAGCCACCCGAGGGTCATCGCCGTCGCCTGCACGGATCGGTACGACGCGGTGTGCTCGTTCTCGAGCAGCGGGCCGGAGGTCGACCTCGCCGCTCCAGGCCGCATGGTGTACTCGACGTTGCCATCGAACGCGTACGGGAACTTCAGCGGGACCTCGATGAGCGCGCCTCACGTGGCCGGCGCCGCGGCGCTCGCGCTGTCCGCGGACCCGTCGCTCACGAACGCGCAGGTGCGGGAGCTTCTCCAGGCGAGCGCGAAGGACCTGGGCGCGGCGGGACAGGACGAGGCGACGGGACATGGCCGCATCGACATGGCCGCGCTCTTCGCCGGGCTCTCGGCGCCGCGGACGAACGCGGCGCCCGAGCCTTCGTTCACCGTGTCGTGCACGCTCGCCTTCTGCACGCTCGACGCGTCCGCCTCGTCGGACCCGGACGGTGCCATCACGACCTGGTGGTGGGACCTCGGCGACGGTGCGACGGCCTCGGGTCCCGTCGTGGAGCATGCGTACCTCCCGGGCACGTGGACGGCCACGCTCACGGTCACGGACGACGCCCAGGCCACGGCGACGGCGACGGGGACCGTCGCCCCGCCTTCGGCGATGCACGTCGGGGATGTCGCGGGCGGCTTCACGCACGCGAAGCGGGCCCACGCGATCACGTGGAAGGTCCCGGTCCTCTCCGCCGGCGCCCAACCGGTCCCCGGCGCGACCGTCACCGCGGCGTTCGGTCCCACGGGCGCGCCGCCCACGACGGCGACGGCGACGACGGGCACGGACGGCAACGCCGTGTTCACCTACGCGGACAAGAGCGGCAAGCACGGGCTCTACACGCTCTGCGTGACGAGCGTCGCGAAGCCCGGCTGGGCGCTCGACGCCGCCGCGAACGTCGAGGTCTGCCAGGTCGTGCCGACGTCGTAGATCACGCGGAGGTCGTGCGCGCGACGCCGGACGCGGCGACGGCAGGGTCTGCCTGCGACATCGCGGTCACGGTCACGCTGGACGTCGAGGCCTTTCCCTTCGCGGGCGCGGTGACGGAGAGCTTCACGCTCGCGGAGGCTCCGGCGGCGATGGTCAAGGAGGACGTCGAGAGCGACGCCTTCCACGACCCTCCGGAGCTCGTCATCGTGAGCGCGAACGTGTCGGCCGCGGTCCCGCGGTTCGTCACCGTGAACGTGTAGGTGGCGGTCGCGCCCTTCGCGACGGTCGTAGACTGGCTCGCAGGGGAGACGGAGACCGCGCGCGTCGTCGTCGGCGCGGGCGGCGCCGGGGAGGGCGAGGCCGCGAGCGCGCGGTCGACGCGGAGCAATCCGGCGCCGTAGCCGGCGTCGCGCCCCGTCGCGCCGAGGTCGTCGGCGCTCGACTCGAGCGCGCTGCGGATGTCGGCGTTCGTCGCCGCGGGCGAGTGGGACTTGAGGAGCGCGGCGGCGCCGGCGACGAACGGCGCGCTCATCGAGGTGCCGCTACGTGCTTCGTACGCCGTGTCGCCGGAGGCCGAGGTGGACGGGACGTCGTGGCCGGGCGCGACGAGGTCGAGCTCGGGCCCCGTGCTCGAGTACGGGCAGAGGGACCGGCTCGACGTCACGCAACCCACCGCGAGGACGTTCGCGTACTTCGCGGGGTACGTGAGGCAGTTGGTGCACGGGCCGGCGTTCCCGGCGGAGGCGACGACGACGGCGCCGCGCGCCCAGGCCTGGTCGATGGAGTCCTGGAGCGCGGTCGAGCCCCAGGGCGCGCCTAGGGACATCGTGATGACGGCGGCGCCCTGGTCGGAGCACCATTGGATCGCGGACGCGACGCGGCTCCAGGGGGCGCCGCCCGCGGAGTCAAGGGCCTTCGCGTGCTTGAACGACACCTGGGCGAGCCCGGCGAGGCCGCGCCCGTTGTCCATGGTCGCGGTCGCGATGCCGGTGACGTGGGTCCCGTGGCCGTTGTCGTCCTGCGGGTCCGAGTCGCCCGAGACGAGGTCGATGCCGCCCGCGTAGCGTACCGCGAGGTCCTCGTGCGTGCGGCGGACGCCGGAGTCGACGACGCACACGACGACGGAGGCGGAGCCGAGGGTCGTGTCCCACGCGGCGGGCGCGCCGACGAGCTGGTCCGCGTACCCCGTCGCGTAGAGCGGGTCGCTCGGGACGAACTCGGCGAGGGGGAGGACGGGGTCCGCCTCGACGTAGCGGATGTGCGGGTCGTGCGCCGCGCGCGCCTCGAACGCGGCGGGCGCCGGGGTCGCGGCCGTGACGAACCGGAGCTCCGGCGTGACGTCGAGCACGCGCGCGCCGTGCAGGTCGGACCCCGGCCGCACGTCGGCGGGGAGCGCGTCGAATCCGACCACGTAACGGCTCTCCGGGACCGCGCCGGGCGCGGCATCCGCCGGGACGCCGACGACGAGGAGGAGGATCGCGGCGAGGCAGGGCGCAAAGCGGCGTACGCGGTCCTTCGGCATGGACGGGGTCGCGGGGGGCGGTGCATGACCATCTTGGAACGCCATTCCCAGGGAGTGGGGAACGGCTGTTCTACGTCGACCCTCCCCTCATGCGTCCGGGAAACGGTCGGGACACATGACGGAGCAGAGGGCTGACGGGTCCAGTCTCCCGGACCCTTGCCGGGTTCGGCGGCGCCTGCGCATACGGTCTATGGCACCGAGCTATACACCCTGGCGACGTAGCGCCCGAAGGGGGAGCACGGCACGGGAGCGCCGGCTCTGACCCACCACTCGGGAGGTTGGTCCCCATGGGCATCATGAACAAGTGCGGCAGTGTGGCAGCGAGCGTCCTGTTCCTCGGAGCGGCGCTTGCCGCGTCGACCCCGGCGGCGGCGACGCACGACAACGCGACGTTCGAACTCGACGGGAACGTGGCGGACGGCACCCCCGGCTTCCCGCTCGACTGGGAATCGACCCCCCTCCAGCAGAACCCGGTCCTCCTCGACGGCAGCTTCGCGGCCGACTACCCGAAGCCGGACGCGTCCTACCACAAGGACAGCGACAAGGACATCACCGAGATCGAGGGCCAGTGGACATGCGAGCTGCGCAACAGCCCGCAGCCCAAGACCGAGATCCTGAACAACTACATCGCGCTCCTGCGCAACGACGCCGGGAACCTCCAGCTCCTGTCCGGCGTCGAGCGCGCGACGAGCAACGGGAACGGCTTCATGGGTTTCTGGCTCGTGCTCGACGAGGTCGGCTGCGATCCGGCGACGGGCCGGTGGAAGGGCTTCCACACGGAGGACGACCTCCTCCTGCTCAGCAACTTCACCGGAGGCGGCAAGTTCCCCGGCATCGACATGTACCGCTGGAACCCCGCGTTCAAGAACAACCTCGAGTACCTCGGGACGAACCGCGACTGCAGCGTCGCCCTCGCGGGCGACGCCGGCTGCGGTGCCGTCAACGCGGCGCCCATGGGCACGCCCTGGCCCCCGAACGACGCCGGCACGCTCCTCGCCAAGAACACGTTCATGGAGTGGGGCCTCGACCTCAACCTCGCCGCGGGGATCACCGAGCTCCCGTGCATCAGCACTTTCCTCGCGGAGACCCGTTCCTCTCAGGAGCCGAACGCGCAGCTCAAGGACTTCACCGTCGCCTACCTCGAACGCTGCGACGCGACGATCACGATCACTCCCGCGAGCGCCGTCAACCCCGTCGGGACGCAGCACACGATGTGGGTCACGGTGCTCCAGAAGTCGGACTGGGTGAACTTCGTGCCCGCGGCCGGCGTGCAGGTCGACGCGGCGCTCGACGGCCCCGGCTCCTTCGTCGGCGACGACTTCTGCGTCACGCTTCCGAACGGCTCCTGCTCCCTTACCATCACGTCTCCCGAGGCCGGGCTCTCCACGGTCACCGCCTCCGTGGATCTCGTCATCGACGGCTTCGTTCTCCACCGCGAGACCGACGGCCAGCTCGCGAACAGCGGCCCCGCCGAGAAGCAGTGGGTCAAGGTGCCTTCGACGACGCTCACGACCCCGACGCCCCCGGCCATCGTGTTCGGCGAAGGCATCCAGGACCGCGCCGAGGTCTCCGGCGAGGTCGGCCCTGGGAGCGGCAACGTCACGTTCTTCGTCTGCGCGGCCGGCGTCGAACCGTGCCTGTTCCCCCTGGGAGACTCGCTCGGGAAGCACCTCCTCGACGAGACCGGGGTCGCACTTTCGGACGAGTTCATCCCGCCCGCGCCCGGACGATACTGCTTCCGCGGCGACTACGAAGGTGACGCCGCGTACCTCCCGTCGAGCGACGCCTCGGAGGGCGAGTGCTTCGACGTCGCCAAGGCGCCGTCGGACACGACGACCACGCCTTCCGACCCCACCGTCGTGCTCGGCGGCCTCGCGCACGACACGGCCGACGTCACGGGTCTCGACGGCGGGCCCGTGCCGACCGGCACCGTCTCGTTCTACGCGTGCGGCCCCGAGGTCTTCCCGTGCACGGACGCCGGCTTGGCGCTCGGCACGAAGGACCTCGACGAGGCGGGCCACGCGGAGTCGGACGCCTTCGCCCCGTCCGCGCCGGGCGAGTGGTGCTTCCTCGGCGCCTACAGCGGCGACGCCAACTACGACGCCTCTGCGGACTCGTCCACGGGCGAGTGCTTCGACGTCACGCGGGCGCCGTCCACGACGACGACGTTCCCGTCCTCGACCGAGTTCCTCGTCGGCGGCTCGACAACCGACCTTGCGTCCGTGGCGGGCAACGACGTCGGCGGCGTGCCGACCGGCTCGGTCACGTTCTTCGTCTGCGCGACCGACATCGTCCCCTGCCCGTGGCCTGACGGCGACGAGCTCGGTGCGGACGACCTGAACGAGACCGGGTGGGCCGAGTCCTCGAGCTTCGCGCCGACCGAACCCGGGACGTACTGCTTCCGCGCCGAGTACGAGGGAGACGGGGACTACCTCCCGTCGAACGAGTCCTCGGTCGCAGAGTGCTTCCTCGTCACGTTCGTCGACTCCTCCCTCGTCAAGGCTGTGCGCGTCCTCCCCGACGGCGCGTTCGGTCCCGCGGTCGCGGCCGAGCCGGGCGACTCTCTCGAATACCGCCTCGTCTACACGAACGACGGCACCGGGGACGCGACGAACGTCAACGTCACGGACCCCGTCCCGCCCAAGACCACGTTCGACGCGTGCGAGCCCGCGCCTTGCGGCGTCGAGGCGGGCGTCGTCTGGTTCGACCTCGGCACGGTCGCGGACGGCGCGGACCCGATCACGGTGCTCTTCCGCGTCACGCTCGACGAGGACTTCCCCTCCGGCACGACGCGCATCACGAACCAGGGCAACGTGACGTCGGACCAGGACGCGGAGCGCTCGAACGCCGCGATCGTCGACGTCACGACGACGCCCGAGTCGCACCTCGCGAAGGGCGTGCGCGTGAACGGCGAAGGCGACTTCGCGGACGCCGCGGACGCCGCGCCGGGCGACACGCTGCAGTACCGGCTCGTCTACTCCAACACCGGCGACGCGCCCGCGACGGAGGTCAAGGTCGAGGACAGGGTCCCCGAGCACACGACGTACCTCGACTGCTCGCCGCTCCCGTGCGGCATCGACGTCGGGACCGGCAACGTCACGTGGGACGTCGGGACCGTCGAGATCGGCGGCGAGCGCGCGCTGTTCTTCAACGTCACGCTGGACGATACGATCGACGAGGCGTCGATCGAGGTCCGCAACGTCGGCGGCTGGACCAACCGCGAGGAAGGACGCGGCACCTCGAACGAGGTCGTCGTGACGGTCCGCGGGACGCCCGGGTTCAGGACGGACAAGTCGGTGGATCCGACGACCGTCGCCGCGGGCGGCACGCTCCACTACAAGGTCACCGTCACGAACATCGGGGACGGCCCCGGCTCGACGCCGGTCGTCGACACCTACGACGAGAACGTCACGGTGGACGAGTCCTCGATCGACCCCGCCGGCACGCACGACGCCGACGCGCGGACCATCACGTGGACGTCGGACACGCTCCTGCCCGACGGCTCCCAGGAGTTCCGCTTCGACGCCGTCGCCGCCGAACGGTTCTTCGGCGATCCCGGCGACGCGTGCCCCGACGGGCAGTACCTCGTCGAGAACGAGGCCTCCGCCGGAGGCTCGACGGCCAACGCGGACGCGTGCGTCGACGCTCCGCCCGCTTGGGACGTGGAGAAGTCCGCGTCGCCCGAGCACGCGGCGCCGGGCGGGGTCGTGACGTACACCATCGTCGTGACGAACACGGGCGCGGGCCCCGGCTCGACCCCGGTCGTGGACAGCTACGACCCGAGCGCGACGCTCCTCGAAGGCTCCTCCGCTCCTCCCGGCGACGAGGACGCCGCCAGCTACGAGGTCCGCTGGACGACCGACGTCCTCGACCCGCTGGCGTCGCAGGAGTTCTCCTTCCAGGTCCGGCTCCCGGACGTCTACGCAGGCGAACGCGAGACCACGGGCGAATGCGCCGGCGAGTTCGTCGTCCCGAACGACGTCGCCGTCGACGGCGACGAGGACTCGGCCGACGTCTGCGTCGACGCGCGCCCGCGGATCCTGCTCCAGAAGTCCGCGGACTCCGAGACCGCCGTGGCAGGGGGTCTCGTCACGTACACGATCGAGTACGTGAACCTCGGCAACGCGACCGCGCACGACACCGAGATCCTCGAGCCCCTCCCGGCGAACACGGCCTTCGAGGCGTGCGACCCCGAGTGCGACGAGGGGCCGCCGGTGACGTGGCAGGTCGGCGACGTCGGGGTCGGCGAGGGAGGATCCGTGACGCTCACGGTCCGCGTGGACGAGGGCGTCGAGGACTGCCGCGTCTGCAACGTCGCCGAGGCGACGAGCCGCGACCAGATCGACACGTCGCTCTCGAACGAGGTCTGCCTCGACGTCGCGGCGGACCCGGACGACGCGAACGCCTCGGGCCAGGCGCTCGACGTGCACATCGTGACGACCGGCATGCCGCTCCAGCAGCTCGACCTCGACGAGATCGTCGGACCCGTCGCATCGAGCGCGCAGAGCGGACCCGGCACGACGACGTCGGCACCGCCGCCCGAGTTCACGACACCGACGACGCTCGACCCGACCCTCGTCGTCAACCTCCTCTCGGCGTTCTCCACGTCGAACGTGTCGGCTGCGTCCGGCAGCGCACGCTCGTTCAGCGTCGCGGAGGTCGCGGATGTCAGCGTGCTCGGCGGCCTCGTCGGCACCTCGGAAGTGCGCGCCATGGCGACGGCGTACGCGACCGGGTCGAACGCCTGGATCTCGACCGCAGGCTCTCATTTCGATCGCGTCACGATCGAGGGCGTCGAATACCACGACGTCGCCCCGAACACGCGCGTGGACCTCACCTCGTTGCCGGGAAGCTACGTCACGCTCTTCGAGACGTCCGGCGGAACGACGTTCCCTGGCGGCCTCGGCGGAGGCACGTACGAGGCGGATCTCACCGTGATCATGGTGCACGTCCACATCGTCGACGCCCTCCCGCTCGTCGCGGGCCTTGAAACGATCGACATCCAGATCGCCCGTGCCGACGCGCACGCCGACTACCCGCAGGCGCCGGTGTGCGCTCGCACTCCGGCGTCGGTGAGCGGCCACGCGTTCGCGTACGACCACGAGACGACGCCGGCCGTCGCCCCGACGACCGTCGGATACGTCTGGATCCCGCCGTGGGGCGGCGACGACGTGAGCGACACGGCGTCCGAAGGCGGCGCCGTGGACCCGGCCGAGAACGGCCCGCCTGTCTCGCGCGACGTCGCGCCGACGGGCGCCGACGCAAGCGACTACAGGACGGAGTCCCACGGCACGATCGACGACGCGTCCGCGGACGCGTTCAGCGAGGCGAGGGTCCAATACGGGTGCGGTTACTCCGGCGTGGAGCCGCCGCCGATCGGCGCGCTCATCCCGGGCTGCCTCGTCGAGGCGACGTCGATCCACACGCTCGCGCAGGCGCACGCGGACGCGGACGGCGCGTGGACCTACGGGTGGACAGTGATCGAGGACCTGCGGATCGCGGGCATCGAGGTCTGCGACCTCGCGAACGCCGACGGCACGTGCTCCCCGCCCGAGAACGAGGTCGTCATCGACCTCGGGTTCGCGTTCGTCATCCTGAACGAGCAGATCCCGGACTCCGGCGGCTCCGACGCGGGCATCACCGTGCGCGGGGTCCGCATCGTCTTCACCACCGCGGAGTTCGGCGTCCAGGCGGGCACAGAGATCATCATCGCGGAGTCGCACGCGGACGCGTCCTGGGGAGCGTAGGTTCCGCAACGCTCAACCGGGCGACGCGCGTCCGGGAGCCGTGGCGAAGCCGCCGTGGACGACGCTCGTCGAGGTCGCCGACCTCGCCGAGGCCCTCGGATGTCGAGCGGGAGCGCCGCCCCCTGCCCGCCTCCCCGAGGACGTCCTCCTCCTCGACGCGCGGCACGACCTCGCGGACACGGCCAGAGGGCCGCGCGCGTACGCCGCCGGCCACCTGCCCGGCGCGCTCCACGTACACGTGGACCGCGACCTCAGCGGCCCCATCACGCCGCGCACCGGCCGGCACCCCCTCCCCGACGTCGACGTCTGGCAGGCGACGTGCTCGCGCTGGGGCATCGACGCGGGCGTGCAGGTCGTGGCGTACGATGACTTCGGCGGCGCGTGGGCCTCGCGCGCGTGGTGGCTCCTGCGATACTACGGACACGACGCCGTCGCCGTCCTCGACGGCGGCATCCCCGCGTGGACCCGCGCCGGCATGCCCACGACGCGCGAGGTCGTGAAGCGTCGGGCGCGCGAATTCACCGGCCGCCCTGGCCACATGCCCGTCGTCACGGCGTGGGACCTGCGGACGCGCGCGCCGCGGTGCCTCGTCGACGCGCGCGGCCCCGCGCGCTACGCCGGCAAGGAGGAGCCCATCGATCCCGTCGCGGGCCACATCGTCGGCGCCGTGAACGTGCCGTTCGCGGGGAACACGGACGCGGAAGGGCGGTTCCTGCCGCGCGACGCGCTCCGGGTACGCTACGAGGCAGCCCTCGCCGGCCGCAGCCCGCGCGACGCCGCGTTCTACTGCGGGTCGGGCGTGACCGCTCCTCATGATATCCTTGCGATGGAGGTCGCGGGGCTGCCCGGGGCCGCCTTGTACCCCGGGAGCTGGAGCGAGTGGATACGCGACCCGGCGAGGCCGGTCGCGAAGGGCGAGACGCCGTGACGCGGGCGTCGACGCCTCATGGCGCGCCGAGCCGACGGTCCGATGCCACCCGCCAGGATCACCCGGAGGGCCGGAGGCGCGGAGGAACGGAGGCCCCTCGGACCTTCCGCTCGATCTCGCTCCTTCCGGTCGGTTCCGTCGGTCCTCCGTTCCTCCGTCGGTAGTTGGCCACGGCGCCTCAGGTCCACGAAGACCACGAACCTTCACGAACCTCACGAAGCCCAGGGCGGATTCGTGAAGTTCGTGACGTCTCGTGGTCTTCGTGGCCTTCAAGCGGCCGGGGCCAAGACGTTGGCCAAGTATCGTCCGTGTGACAAAAGCGGGCGGCATCGGAACGCCACGCCGGTCCTAGCGACTCCGTGTCCCTCCGCGCAGTGACAGCGCCTTGGTGAAATCCGCGTGCGGAAACTATTAGACGCGCCCCACGGGTCAGCGTCCAGCGGACGCTGTCCGCATGGGAGGCCTTCAGCCATGGCGGGGACAGTTTCCACATCGCGCCGTACTGTCAGCATGCTCGTCGCCGCGTCGTTCCTCACGACGGGCTTCGCGGTCGTGACCGCGCCGAGCGCGGCCGCGACGGCGCTGCCGATCACACTGCACTTCCGCTCGACAACGGGCTTCGGCAACGTCGACGCGGCCCTCGTCGGCGGCTCGTTCCTCTCGACCGAGGCCTCGCCGTTCACGTTCCCGCCTGCCGTCTGGCATTCGATCCCCGTGATCGGCTCCACGGTCGCGGACGGGCCGTTCGACGCCTTTTGGACGTGGGAGCCCGCGGGCGGATACAGCTTCAGCGACGTGAGCGGGCAGGTCGTCTTCTCGGCGACGAGCCCCGCGAACACGCTCGCCGGCGAAGGGACCTGGGTCGTCTCGATCTGGCAGGGCGACACGGAGGTCTACGCGACGCCCGATGCCACGACGTACGCCGCATCGCAACGATTCACGGACATCTCCGAGTTCACGATCCCGGTCGGGCCGTTCTCCGCGACCGGCTCGACGCTCACGGTCAAGATCGACCCGTGGTTCGCTGTCGACGACGGACCGAACGCGATCTACTACGATTCGGTCGACTTCCCGTCGCGTCTTGAACTCGGCGGCGGGAACGTCGCCGACACGGAACCCCCGACCGCGCCCACCGGGCTTGTCGTGGGCAACGCCACAGCTGCATCACTCGGGCTGAACTGGACCGCGGCGACGGACAACGTCGGCGTTGACCACTACAAGATCTACCGAACGGACGCGGACCCCGAGAATCCGTACGACGACGCGACGTTCGCGTCCATCGGTACGACCGTGGGAACATCCTACGTGGACACGGGCCTCGTTCCCGAGACCACGTACTCGTACAAGGTGAGCGCCCTCGACGCCGCCGGCAACGAAGGCCCGCCCTCGT
>DATDQL010000130.1:0-2731 GCA_035292305.1 Thermoplasmatota archaeon | reverse complement strand
TCCATCGTTCAGCTCGAGCGCTCGGGCTCCACGCGGTCGAGCGGTCGCGGCCCGAGCGCTTCGAGACGTAGAGCGCCTCGTCGGCCGCCTTGAAGAGCTCGTCCCACGCGTCGCCCGCCTCGGGCTCGACGTCGCTCGCGGTGTGCTCGCGGCGCGTTCCCATCGCGGCTTCGGCCGCGAGCGCCTCCTCCGAGACGGGCGCGGGAAGGTCGAGCGTCTCGCCGCGCGTGGGTTTTCCGAACACGCGGACGATCTCGTGGGCCGCGGCGGTCCCGTGGCGCAGCATCTTGCCCTGCTTCTTGATGCCGTGGATCGTGACGCGGAGGCGGCCGAAGACGAGCTCCTGGCCGATGGAGAACTCGCGGTCGGGGTTCGCGTGGATCTCCTTGGCGATCGTCTTCTGGCGCAGGTTGATCGCGACGCGGACGCGCACGGATTCGAAGTCCTTCGCCCAGAGCGTGCCGACCTCGCCCGCGACGAGCTCGGTCGCGCGCCGCCCGTCGCGACGCTCGAGCCCCGTCACGAGGACGGTGCGGCCGTCCACGATGAGCTCGTCCCCGACCGCGAGGAGGTCGTCGCCCGACAGGATCACGCGCTCGCGGCGCGAATCGGCGCCCTTCGAGACGACGACGGGCACCTCGACCTCGGGAGCTTCGCGGAGCAGGACGTGGTGCACGCGCCCGCATTCGTCGCACTTCACGGTCGCGTCGAGCGTGAGGGTCCCCTTACGGCCCATGCGCCCGTGCAGGACCGCGTGGAGCGTCGTGTCGCCGCAGCCGGGGCACCGGGCCTCGACGGCCTGCGGGAGATCGGTGGCATCCGCGGTCACGAGCGCCGCACCCCGGCACGGCGGATAAGCCCTCCGGCGCGCCGTGGGCCGCGACGGATGGGAAGATTGATGGGCCGCCGGCCGGCATGCCCGCCGGTCGCATGCCCGAAGCGTACTGCGTCAAGTGCGGCGCGAAGCGCGAGATCAAGGACCCCGTCCAGGTCACGATGAAGAACGGGCGTCCCGCGACGCAGGGCACATGCCCCGTCTGCGGGACGAAGGTCTTCAAGATCGGGGCGAAGTAGGCCGCATGCGGCCGCTTCGCGCGCTCTCGGGCAAGGCCGACGCGCTCGCTGCGTTGCAGACCCTCTGCACCCCGTCGACGCGCGCCGTCGACGTCCCGCTCGATGCCGCGGCGGGGCGCGTGCTCGCCACCGAGGTCGCAGCGCGCGACGACGTCCCCGGCTTCGACCGCAGCGCGATGGACGGTTACGCTCTACGCGCCGCGGACAGCGGTCCGGGCCGCGCGCTCCCCGTCGCGGGCCGCGTGCCCGCAGGGCGCCCGCTCGGCCGGCCCGTACCGCCGGGCGCGTGCGTCGAGATCGCCACAGGCGGAGCGCTCCCCGAAGGCGCGGATACGGTCGTGCCGTTCGAGGCAGCACGCCGCGAGGCCGACACGCTGCACCTCGCCCGGGCCTCCCGGCCGGGCGAGCACGTGAGCCTGCGGGGAGGCGACGTCCACCGCGGTCAGGTCGTGCTCCGCGCCCGCGACGTGCTGACCCCCGCCCGCATCGCCCTCGTCGGAAGCCTCGGCCTCGCGCGCGTCGCGGTCCTCGCGCGGCCGCGCGTCGTCGTGCTCGGCTCCGGGAGCGAGGTCGTCGAGCCCGGCACGGCGCTGCCCGAAGGCGGCGTGTTCGACGGCAACTCGTACGCCTTGGCCGCCCTCGTCCGCCGCCACGGCGGCGAGGCGCTCCGGCGGCCCCCCGTCCCCGACGAGGAAGCCGCGTACGCCCGCGCGCTCGCGTCAGCGGCCGCGGACGCCGACCTCGTCGTGACGACCGGCGGAAGCTCCGTCGGCGAGCGTGACCTGCTGCGCGCCACGGTCGAGGCCGCCGGCGGCGAGGTGCTCGTCCATGGCCTGCGCCTGCGGCCCGGCAAGCCCGTCCTCGTCGGGCGCCTCCACGGGACCCCCCTCCTCGGCCTCCCCGGCTACCCGGCGAGCGCTGTCGTGACCGCGGAGCTCCTCCTCGTCCCCGCGGTCCGCGCGCTCGCGGGTCTCCCGCCGCACGAGCCGGCGACGCGACGGGCCCGCCTCGCGGAGGCCGTCGCCAAGCCGAGCGCGACGACGCTCGTGCTCCCGCTCGCGATCGACGCGGACGGCATCGGGCGGAACACGTACAAGGAGAGCGGCACGCTCACGAGCGTGACCGGCTCGTGGGGGTACGTCGAGGTGCCGGAGGGCATCGACCGCCTCGAGGCCGGGACCGAGGTCGAGGTGCGACGATGGTCGTGACCGCCCTCCTCGGGGTCGGCGCGGTGGAGCTCCTCGTCATCGCCGCCGTGTTCCTCGCGCTCTTCGGCGTCGACCGCATCCCGGAGATCGCGAAGACCCTCGGCCGCCTCCAGGGAGAGTGGAACCGCGCCCGCGCCGAGGTCCGCCGCGAGCTGCGGACCGAACAAGAACGCGCGGCCGAGGAGTTGCAAGCGCACGAGGTCCTCCGGGAACGGCAGGTCCGCGCGAGCCTGCCCCACGTCCAGGAGCACGAGAATGTGCGTGCGGCCGCCGAGGCGCTCGGGCTCGACGCGGAAGGCAAGACGACGGAGCAACTGCGCGCGGCGATCCAGGAAGCGACGCGGGCCGGCACGCCGCGCTGAACGGCCGGCGCCGCGCGCCCCCGCCTGAGCGGGCGTCACATCCATCCTTGGCCCACGGCGTCGGCCCCCCGGGGCCGTCGGAACCCG
>DATDQL010000129.1:0-5043 GCA_035292305.1 Thermoplasmatota archaeon | reverse complement strand
CTCCATGGCAGCCGGCCGCCGGCTGCGCGATCCCCCACCCGGTCGGGCCTCGCGTCACGCGCGACCCGTTCGCCCATCCCCTCGCCCGTCTCCCCCCGGCCCCTCCCCGTCATCCTTCGGCCCTTCATCCCTCATCCTTCGCCCGCGCCCGCAGGCGCCGCACCGGCACGCCTCCCCAGAACTCCCCCGCCGGGACGTCGCGGTTCACGAGGCTCATCGCGCTCACGATCGCGTCCGCGCCGACGGTGACGCCCGGCAAGATCGTGCAGTTCGCGCCGATGGTCGCGCGCGCGCCGAGGACGACCGGCCCCGTGCGGTACTCGCCGTGGATGTACTCGTGGCACAGGATCGTCGTGCTGTAGCCGACCGTCACGTCGTCGCCGATGTCGATGAGCTCGGGGTAGAGGACGTCGAACGTCGCCTCGAGGCCCACCGCGACGCGCTCGCCGACGCGGCAGCGCATCATGCGGTAGAGGCCGTTCTTCACGCGGAAGCTCGGCGACACGCGCGCGAGCGCCATGAGGACCCAGTTGAGCGAAGTGCGGACGACGCTGCGGTGCTCCGACCAGTGCCAGAGCGTAGGCCCCGGGCCGTGCGTGTGGTGGACCTCGACGCGGCGCGACGTCAACGAGGCACCGAGAACGCGGGTGGGAACAAGAACACCAAGGTCGCTCCGAACGCACGCGGGGCGTCACCGCCCGCGCGGCGCGCTCCCCTTCCTCGTCGCCGTCGCCACATCGGCCCGCCACGTAAGCTCCGCGATGCGTCGGATCTCGCCCGCGATCTGCGGCCCGACGCCCTCGACCTCGCGCAGCTCGTCCACGTTCGCGTTCGCGATCGCCCGCAACGACCCGAACCGCGCGAGGAGCCGTCGCGCGAGGACGGCGCTCACTCCGGGGAAGCCTTCGACGATGTACTGGAGGCGTTCCTCGTCCGAGAGCACGCCCTTCGTGCCGCGGAGCGCGACCGTGCGGTGCTCGTCGCGCTGCTCGCGCTTCGCGAGGGCGAGGAGGAGGTCCGCGGTCTCGGACGCGTCCTTCGTCTGGAGCACGGAGACGCGGAAGTCCGCGACGAGGCTCGCGAGCGAAGCGTACACGGCCGCGGGCTCGACGCGGCGCGCGGTGAGGAGGTCCGGGCCCTCGATGACGACGATGGCCGCGGGGTAGGCGTCCTTGAGCGCGCGCACCTCGCGGAAGAGGCGGCCGTCGAGGAGGGACGCGACGTAGTCCGAGGCCTCCTTGCGCTCGACCGCGAGCCGGTCGGAGAGCACGTAGTCCGCGACCTCGAGGGCGTCGGGGCGCAGGACGACGTCGCCGCGCGCGAGCTCGCGCACGACGGCGCTCCGGAACTCGCGGTGGTCGACGACGATCGTGAGGCGCGCGGGCTCGGGCTCGGGCGGAGGCTCGGACGCAGCGAGGAACCTGTCGAGCGGCATCTCCGAGATCGAGGCTCCTGCGGGACGCGTGGGGGACGCCTCGACGAACATGCCGCGCCAGTCGGCCGCCGATTCCGACGCGTTCACCGTCGCCGTCCATTGCTTGAGCGTCGCGACGAGGTCGCGCATCTTCTTCTCCTTGCCGCGCGAGGCCCAGAGGTACGTCTCGTCCTTCGTGTCCTTCGTCACGAGGATGACGACGCGTCCCGCGCGGCGGCGCCCCGTTCGCCCGCGCCGTTGGATCGTGCGGATCTCGGACGCGACCGGCTCGTAGAAGACGACGAGGTCCGTGGCGGGGATGTCGAGGCCCTCCTCCGCGACGCTCGTCGCGACGAGGACGTTGAACTCGCCTTCCTTGAAGCGGCGCACGACGTCCGCCTGCGCCGCCTGGGAGAGGCCCTTGTCGTCGCCCTTCGTCTGCTGCCCCACGAAGCGCGCGGGACGCAGGCCCTCGACAGCCGCAAGCTCGCGCGCCAGGATCTCGGCGGTGTCGCGGTAGTTCGAGAAGACGATGATGCGGCTGTCCGCCTTGCGCTGGACCTGCTCCTCGGCGATGAGCGCGACCTTCCTGAGCTTCGGGTGCTCGACCTGGCTCGCGCCGAGGAGGCGCTCGGCCTCGAGCACGCGGGCGTCCGTGACGAGGGCCTTCGCGGCCTTGCTCTCGTCCTTGCGCAGGCGCTCGAGGTACGACGTGACCGCGCTCGCGCCCTGCGTCTCCGCGAGCTCGAGCGCGTGGCTCACCTTGAGCGCGGCCGCCTGCGCGGAGAGGGCCTGGTACAGGTGGCTCGGCGCGTCGCGCCCGGCCTCGCGGATCGCGGCCTGGAGGCGGCCATTCACCTGGAGCAGCTCCTTCTTCGAGACGTAGGGCAGCTTGTACGCGCCCGTCGCGCGCAGCGCCTGCACGCGCTCCTCGAGGACCGTCTCGAGCAAGGCCGCCACGCGCTTCAGGCTCTCGGGGACGGCGACGTGCACCCACTCGACGCCGACGTCCTGCACGTGCGGGCGCACGTCCGCGTCGGACTCGGAGCGCACCTCGACGCCGGCGATGCCGAGGTTCTCGCTCACCTCGCGGATCTTCTCGGGCGAGGCGCCTGGGCTCGCCGTCATGCCGAGCACGAGGCCGTCGAGGTGCGTGCGCCGGTACTTCTCGCCGATGAAGACGTACGCGTAGTCGCCGACGGCGCGGTGCGCCTCGTCGAAGACGACGAGCGTGACGTCGTGCAGGTGGATGCGGCCCGAGACGAGGTCGTTCACCACGACCTCCGGCGTCGAGACGACGATGGCGGCGTCGCGCCAGGATTTCTCCCGAGCGGCGGGGGGGACCTCGCCGGTGAACAGCTCGACGCGGCCGACGTCGGGGGTGAGCGTGCTCGCCAGGAACGCGGCGTGCTGCTCGGCGAGGGGTTTCGTCGGCGCGAGGAACAGGACCTTGCCCGGGCTCTTGTCGAGGCGCTCCGCGATGACGAGGAGGGCGACGACGGTCTTCCCGAGTCCCGTGGGAAGGATCACGAGCGTGTTGCGGCGCAGGCATTCGGCGGCGATCGCCACCTGGTAGTCGCGCCGCGCGACGGCGTCGGGGCGCAGCAGCCGATGCCGGACGACCCCGGGGGGCGCCGCGTCCACGGGCGCGACGAGCGGAGGCTTCCTTTTTATAGCTTCTTGGGAGGTTGCCGGAGGCGTGGGACGCGCGGTGCTCCTGGTCGCAGCGGGGCTCCTCCTCCTCGCGCCGGCCGCGTCGGCGGCATGCCTCGCCGCGGTCGTGAGCCCCGAGATCGACCGCATCGTCCTCGGCCCCGGTGACACCGCGTCGGTGCGTCTTGCCATCGAGAACCGCAACGACGTCCCGGGCCGCGCGCTCCTCCTGGTCACGCCGCCGCCCGGGTGGACCGCGGAGCCCGCGAACCCCGCGCCGCTCCTCAGCCCGAAGGCAGGCGCGCTCACGACGCTCACGGTCGTCGCGCCGGAGCGCGGCACCGGCGTGGCGTCGGGCGAGATCGAGATCCGCGTCGTCGTCACATGCGAGGGGACGGGCGAGACCGCGCCGAGCACGGCCGCCCTCGCCGTCGCCGTCACCCCGCTCGCCCCGAGGCTCGTCGCGTGGCTCGCGGCGCTCGGCGTCCTTGCCGTCGGCGGGCTCGCGATGTACCGGTTCCTCGGCCGCCTTGCGGGCGTGCACGTGCGCTGTGAGGAACCGCACCGGGACGTCGCGTCGGCGGGAGTCGCGAGCTTTCGCGTCCTCGTCGAGAACCGCCGGACCGTCCCCGAGGAAGTGACGCTCGCCATCGGCCCCGTCCTCGAGGGCTGGTCAGCGACTCCCGCAGCGCCCGAGCTCAGCCTCGATGCGCGCGAGGAGAAAGAGGTCTGGATCGCCGTCCGCGCGCCACCGGACGCGCGCCCCGGCGATGCGGCGTCCGTCGTCGTGCACGCAGCGCTCAAGAACGAGCCGCGCAGGGCTTCTGCCGTCGCCCTGGTGGCCCGCGTCCATTCGGGATAGGTTTATCGGGCCCACCGCGGGTCCGGGCGCCATGCGGGCATCCTTGGCGACGCTCGTCCTCGTCGCCGCGCTCGTCACCCCGTTCGCGCAAGCGCAGGTCCCGACACTCTGCCAGGCGCCGAACGTGTCCATCGCTCCGGCCCGTCTCGACCTCGCGTCCGGCCAGGCCGCGTGGGTCAACGTCACCGTGCGCAACAACAACGCCGGGAACTTCCCGGGCGCGGGCGAGCTCGAGATCGCGCCCCCGCCGGGCTTCGCGGCGGAACCGATGAGCGCGCAGTTCCCGAGCCTCGCCGGTGGCTCGCAGGCGGTCGTCGCGGTCAAGGTGACCGCGCTCGACACCGCGCCCGCCGGCACGACGCGTCAACTCACTGCGGTCGCGACCATCGTCTGCGGTCAGGGCCAGATCTCGCAAGAGAGCGCGCCGACGGAGGCGACGTCGGACCTCGTCGTGGCGCCCGGCGGGGAGACCGGTCTCGACGGCGTCCTCGGCGTCCTGACGCGACCGGTCACGGTCGCGATCGGCGGTCTCGCGCTCGTCATCCTCGTCGGCGCCGTCGCGCTCAAGGGACGCCGCGAGGGCTTCGGCCTCGTCTGCCCCGAGCCCCGCAAGTCGTTGCGCCCGGGCCGAGGCACGAGCTTCCCGCTCGAGGTCGTGAACCGCGCGGGCGCCACCGACACGGCCACGTTCGAGGTCGCGGAGATCCCCGAAGGATGGACCGCGTTCACCGCGCTCCCGGAGGTCCAGCTCGGACCGCGCGAGGCGCGCACGCTCTGGCTCATGGTGCGCGCGCCCGTCGGAGCTCCCGCCGGGACGAAGGCGGAGGTCCGCGTGCGCGCGAAGAGCAAGTCGCACCCGAAGCGCGCGAGCGAGCTCGTGCTGCACGCGGAAGTGCACGAGAGCGCTCCCGAGGGCGAGGGCGCGGCGGCCGCGACCGGTTGATGCGCTCGGCGGGTCAACGGACGAGCGCGGCGCGGATCACCCACGTCAACACGTCGCCCACGACGAACGCGCCGACGAACCCGACGAGGAGCGGCACCATGAACGGCACCTTCGGCGTGACCCACGCACGGGCCCGGCCCGCTGCCGCAAGGGCGTCGCGGAGTGCATCGA
>DATDQL010000128.1:0-2395 GCA_035292305.1 Thermoplasmatota archaeon | reverse complement strand
CGACGCGCCGGGGGGTGATGACCTTTTTGGAGTCGTCGCGCTCGACGGTACGCTGCGAGTTCGCCGAGGGACAACGGACAACTGACAAAGGACAAGGAACGGGCCGAAGGTCAAATGGCGGATCCGCTGGCCATGGGCGCGTCGACCCCGCCTTTGTCTTCCGTGAGTTGTCCTTTGGCCCGCATCCATCGCGCCATCGCGTAGTCGCGTCATCGCGGCCTCTCAAGCCCGCGAGTCCCGACAAGGGTCGGTAGGCGTCCAGGCCCTGGCGGGCGCGGCCGATCCGTTGCCCGGTCGTTCGCGGCAGCTCATTCGTCGAAGACCGGAAGACGGGAAGACCAACGCCTTGGAAGTCTGGTCGTTCGGTCTTCCGGTCTTCGACGGATGCCTTGCCCGCACCCGGCACCGTGGCCAAGTACCGAGAGTAATCTGGGCCGCATCTCATGGCGGGGGGCGCGGCAAAGACCGCCCCTCTTCGGCTTCTGCTTCGCTGCGTACCGCTAAGCCGCCTCACTTCGGCGCCCGCGCCTGGTTCGCTGCGTGGATCATCTGCCCGTGGACTCCCTCGGCCGCCTCCATGATCGCCTCCGGGAGCGTCGGGTGCACGTGGATCGTGAGCGCGAGGTCCTTCGCGGTCGCGCCCATCTCGATCGCGAGCGCGGCCTCCGCGATGAGGTTCGAGGCCTCCGGCCCGACGATGTGCACGCCGAGGAGCACGTCCGTCCCCGCGTCGGCGACGACCTTGACGAAGCCGTCCGTCTCGTTCGTCGACCTCGCGCGGCCGCTCGCCGCGAAGGGGAAGCGACCCACCTTGACCGTGTGCCCCTGCGCCTTCGCCTGCTCCTCGGTGAGGCCGACGGTCGCGACCTCCGGGTCCGTGAACACGGCCCACGGGATCGCGCGCGCGTCCATCGCGGCGCCCGCATCGCCCGCGATCGCGGCCGCCGCGACCGTGCCTTCCTTCGAAGCCTTGTGCGCGAGGGCGGGACCGGGGACGATGTCGCCGATCGCGAAGATGCTCGCGACGTTCGTCCGCATCTGCCGGTCGACCTTGAGGAGGCCTGACCGCTCGGGAGCCAGCACGCCTGCGGCGTGCAGGCCGAGGTCCTCGGTGTTCGGGCGCCGGCCGACGGCGACGAGGACCTTGTCCGCCGCGAGGCGTTCCTCCTTGCCCTCGACCTCGACTTTCACCTCCTTCCCGTCGAACCCCTTCGCTTTCGCGCGCGTGAAGACCTTCACGCCCTGCTTCTTCAGGTGGCGCTCCACGACGCGCACGATCTCCGCGTCCTGGCCGGGGAGGAGCTGGTCCATCATCTCCACGACCGCGACCTCGCTCCCAAGCGCGGCGTACGCCTGCCCGATCTCGAGCCCGATGAAGCCGCCTCCGATGACGACGAGGCGTCGCGGGATCTCGTCGAGGTCGAGCGCGCCCGTCGAGTCGAGCACCGCCTTGCCGTCGAACTTGAACCCGGGGATCTCGACGGGCCGCGAGCCCGTCGCGAGGATGCAGTGCTGGAACTCGACGGTCTCGGTCGCGCCCTCGCGCGTGCGGACCTCCGCGGTGCGGGGGCCGGTGAGGCGCGCGGTGCCGAGGACGTGGTCGACCTTGTTCGCCTTGAAGAGCTGCGCGATGCCGCCGGTGAGGCCTTCGACGACGCCGCGCTTCCAAGCCTGGAGCTTCTTCGCGTCGATGCCGACGAAGTCGGCCCGAATGCCAAGCTCGTGCGCGCCACGCACGAGCTTGGCCGTCTTCGCCGCGTGGATGACGGCCTTCGACGGGATGCAGCCGACGTTGAGGCACACGCCGCCGAGCCGTTCCCGCTCGACGACGAGGACCTTCTTGCCGAGCTGCCCGAGACGGATCGCGGCGACGTATCCACCGGGGCCGGCTCCGATCACGATGACGTCCGTCGCGCGCGCCATGCGGCGCGCACGTCGGAGGGTGCCTTGAAGGTGACGCCCGCGGGGTCGCGGGTGCGGCTCAGGCCGTCTCCGCCTTGTGCGCGCGGCGGTACGCGCGGATGAGACCGAACGCTGCGAGTGCGAGCCCGACCTTCGTGAGGAAGCGCATGCGCCGGCCTCGTCGCGCCACCTGCATGTCCGGCATGGAGCAAGTGCCGAACGCGGCGCGACCGGGCCGGATCTGGGGAAACGACCTTCCCTCGCCCCGTGGCATCCCGGTCCATGCTGCGCAGCACCATCGTCATCGTGGCGCTTTGCGCCGCGGCGCTCGTTGCCGCCGCGGTCGCCTGGGTGTACTTCGCACCGGCAGGCGAGCAGCACGTCGCCGAAGACGTCGCGCAGGGCGAAGTCCTCGCGCGCGGGAACTTCACCGGCGCTGACTCGCTCCACGAGGTCTCGGGCAGCGTCGCGCTCGTCGCGACCGAGGGGGGTC
>DATDQL010000127.1:0-4476 GCA_035292305.1 Thermoplasmatota archaeon | reverse complement strand
CGCGAGGCCGTCCAGGACGTCGCCCGCCGTCACCAGCCCGACATCCTGGGCACCCAGGAGGGGCTCCTGCCGCAGCTCCTCGACCTGCGCGAGGTCCTCCCGCACCACGACATCGTGGGCGAGGCCCGCCGCGGCGGGGAGGAGGACGAGTTCGTCGCGATCTTCTACGACGCGCGCAAGTTCGACGCGGAAGAGTCCGGCAACTTCTGGTTCTCGGACACGCCCGACGTGCCCGGCAGCATGCACTGGGGCAACTACGTTCCCCGCATGACGACGTGGGCGCGGCTGCGCTCGCGCGAGACCGGGGCGCGCTTCCTGTTCGTCAACACGCACCTCGACCACTTCCATCCGCGCGCCCGCACCCGCGGCGCGCGCATGCTCGCGGAGCGGTTCCCCGCGAGCGTCGGCGACCCGATGCTCCTCGTCGGTGACTTCAACTCGCTCCCCCGCCGCTTCGTCCACAAGCTCCTCACGCGCGAGAACGGCTTCGAGGACGCCTTCCACATCGCGCACGAGCGCAGCCACCGCTTCGGCGGCAGCTTCCACGGCTTCACGGGCCGTGGCCTCATGCGGCTCGACTGGATCCTCTGCCGCCCGCGTTGGGAGGTCCGCCGCCACGTGACCGTGCGCGACCGACCGATGGGGATCCATCCGTCGGACCACTTCCCGGTCCTCGCGGAGATGCGGATGCCGGCCTCCGCCGAGTCCGCGCTCGCGGACCCCGCGCCCGAGGACGTCTTCGCGGTCGCGGCTTGAGGCGCGCCGGACGGGACGTAGCGACGCCGCAGCATCCTTGCACCCGCGTCGCTTCGCGCCATCCCATGCGCGTCTTCGTCACCGGCGGCACGGGCTTCGTGGGTCGCGCCGTGGTCGAGGAGCTCCTCCGCCACGGCCACGACGTGACGTGCCTCGTGCACGAGCGGCCGCCGCCCGCGCGGCCGCGGCTCTCGACGACGCGGGGCAGCGTCGCCGACGCCGCCTCGTTGAGGATGGAAGCCCACGACGCGGTCGTGCACCTCGTGGGCATCCTCCGTGAGACGCGCGGCCGGACGTTCGAGGCCGCGCACGTGGACGCCACGCGCAACGTCGTCGCCGCGGCGAGGCGGGACGGCGTCCGGCGCTTCCTGCACATGAGCGCGAACGGGGCTCGGCTCGGTGGCACGGGCTACCAGGACACGAAGGCCCGAGCCGAGGAGAGCGTGCGCGGATCAGGCCTCGACTGGACCGTGTTCCGGCCGAGCTTCATCGCGGGCGAAGGCCCGGGGTTCGACGACCAGTGGCGACGCATCGCGCGCATGGGACCCCTCCCGCGCTTCGGCAAGGGCGAGTTCGAGATGCAACCGGTCGCGCTCTCCGACGTCGCGCTCGCGTTCGCGCGGGCGCTCGAGCGACCGCAGAGCATCGGGAAGGTGTACGCCCTCGGCGGCCCGGAGCGCTTCACGTTCGCGGAATACGAGCGGCGCCTCCTCCGGCAGATGGACGTCAAGCGGCCTGTCGTCCCCGTGCCGAAACCGGTCGCGCGGTCCGGCGCGGCGCTGCTCCAATGGATCCCCGGATTCCCCGCGGACCCCGAGGCGCTCACGATGCTGTTCGAGGGCAACGTCACCGACGACGACGCGTGGACGCGCGACCTCGACATCCGGCCGAAGACATGGGAGGAGGCGACGACGTTCCTGAGGCGACGCCCCTAAATGGAGGCATCGCCTTCGCCCGCTTCGTGCCCGGCTGGGGAACGCCCGATTGGCGCGAAGCCCACTGGATGTACCGCGGCATCAAGGCCGTCTTCCACTATCCACTCAAGTGGCTCTGCCGCATCCACGCGCGCGGCTGGGAAGGCGTCCCGCGCGAGGGCGGCGTGGTGCTCGTGTCGAACCACTGGTCGTGGGCGGATCCCGTCCTCCTCCAGGCCGTGCTCGGACGGCCCGGGTTCTACCTCGCCAAGGAGAGCGTCTTCACGAACCGCTTCAACACGTGGTTCTTCACGGCCGTGGGACAGATCAAGGTCGACCGCGAGAAGGGCGGCAACGACGCCGCCATCGTGACCGCGGTCCAGGCGATCTCCGAGGGCAAGATCATCGGCGTGTACCCCGAAGGCACGCGGAGCACGCCGCCCGACCTCCTGCCGTTCAAGTCCGGCGCCGTGCGCATCGCGCTCCTCACGGGCGCGCCGATCGTCCCCGTCGGCACCCTCACGGACCGGTTCTGGCCGAAGGGGAAGCTCCTGCCTCGCTTCGGGCGGCGCGTCTACATCGCGATCGGCGGCCCGATGGTGCTCGGGAAGGATGCGGCGCTCGCGAACGACCGCGAGGCGTGCCACAAGCTCAACGAGGACCTGCAGTCGACCGTCCGGGGACTGCTTGCGGAAGCGATGCTCGCGCGCGAGCGGAAGGAACGATGGAGGTACCCCTGATGATGCTCGGCAAGATCGGCCGCGTGGTCGCAGCGGGCACGCTCCTCATCGTGAGCCAGAGCCTCATCTTCGGCCTCGCAACGCTGCCGGCGCTCCTGTTCTGGCAGTTCGCGCGCGACTTCCGCCCGATCGCGCCGTTCCAGCCGTACGGCGGGTACGTGCTCATCGCGATGAGCCTCATCCCGGCCTACCTCATCTTCTCCATCGCCCTCATGGGCCTCTCCGCGGGCTGGAACCGCCTCGCGGGTTGGAAGACGCCGACCGGGGAGCTCGTCATCCGCGACCGCGGATGGCCGCTGCTCAACTGGGCGTCGTACAACGCGAGCATCAACGTCGTCCGCATCTTCTGTGGGGAGGCGATGCGCGCGACGCCGCTGTGGACACTCTACCTCAAGTGGAACGGCGCGACCATCGGGAAGGACGTGCACGTGAACACGGCGCGCTTGTTCGACCACAACCTCCTCCAGCTCGAGGACGGCGTCATCATCGGCGGAGACGCGAAGCTCATCGCCCACCTCGTCGAGAAGGGCCGCGTGTACGCGACACCCGTCGTCCTCCGGCGCAACGCGGTCGTGGGCATCAACACGGTCATCTCGCCGGGCGTCGAGCTCGGCGAGAACTCCGCGGTCGGAGCGATGAGCTTCGTGCCGAAGTACCACAAGATCCCCGCGTACGAGGTCTGGGGCGGCGTCCCGGCGCAGTTCATCAAGCGCTACGAGGACGAGGAGAAACGGAAGGGGCTCGGGTTGCCGGCCGTCGGGTGAGGCGGCTCGGCGGCACGCGGCGCTGGATGCCGTTCGCGCTGACATTCCGTCGACCGGAATGACCTCATCGAAGAAGAGACAAGGAGACGAAGACCGTCCTTCGTCTCTTCGTGTCTTGGTCTCTTCGACCAACTCATTCCGGTCGACCTCGTCGATCCGGCGGCCCCGGTCGACCTCATCCAAGCCACGCGGCAGCAGCACGATGGTCATCGACAGGCTTTCATGAGAGTCCTTATCCGCGTTCCACCCAGTCGCCACCGCAATGTCCGGTGCTGCCCGCAACCTCGTGCTGGCCATCGCCTTTTCCGCGGTGCTGCTCGCCACGAACGTCCTCGCGACGCACCCGGTCTGCACGCCGGGCGCGGCGGACAGGTCCACGTACACGATCCTCGACACCGATGACGGCCGCCGGTTCTACGTCGAGGTCCGGCGTTACGAGGATCCCTTTGCTCCCGGTGCGGGCGAACGTCAAGACGTCTGGGTTCATGAGGAGACGAACGGCATCGACGACCCTGACGACGGCAGTCTCCAGCGGGGAGACTGGACGTGCTTCCCCCGCGGTGGCATCGCGTGCAATGAGATCCTCGATCCAGCGTTCGACGTCCACTGCGGTCATGGCCCCGACACGCTGGTGTACGGCGGGTCTCGGACAGGGGTCATCCATTTTTAGACGCTGCCGGGCGTGGAGTTCGACGAGAACTGCGCCGTCGGCGCGATGAGCTTCGTGCCGAAATACCACAAGATTCCCGCCTACGAGGTATGGGGCGGCGTCCCGGCGCAGTTCATCAAACGCTACGAAGACGAGGAGAAACGCAAGGGGTTGGGGCTGCCGGCCCTGGGCTGAAGCGGGCCGCGAGGCAGTACGCGGAGACGCGGGGCCTCTTGGGGTCGCTCTCCCAGCCGCATGTGGGCCATGAATGGGACACGGGGCGTTGACGCTCTCGAGAGCGACGGCCTTCCCGTGTTCCCCTTCATGGCCAGCAAGGGGCGCGGAGCGCTTCCTCGGAAGGCCCCGCGTTCCCGCGTACCGTCGGGCCGTCTCAGAGTCGAATCGTGCAGCTCGACCCGGGCCCCGTCAGCACGTTCCCCGCGACGTCCGCGACCACGACGCGGTAACAGTACTGTCCCGGCGTCACGGGGTTGCGCGTGCACGAGCCGGACGCGGTCGTCCCCGAGACCGACGTCGTGCACACTGTCGCGAAACCGGTGGCAAGCGGCGGGAGCTCCTGCACCTGCAGGCTCCCGGTGAGCCCCGAGGTCGCGTCCGTTACGACCCACGAGACGTCGTACCCCACGGCGATG
>DATDQL010000126.1:0-5523 GCA_035292305.1 Thermoplasmatota archaeon | reverse complement strand
CGGCACGGGCGCGTCCTCCGGCATCGCCGAGGTTTCCTGGGCACTCGAGGACGGCAGCTGCATGACCGATTTCGTCGCCGGCGCGCCGGCGGTCGCGTCCATCGCGACCCTTCCGGCGCCCACCGGCGCCGGTGGCGTCCTCGTCCCGGTCCTCGCCGGGCCGGCGACGCTCGCGGGGGTCCCGACGATCTCGGCCTCCGTCTCCGGCATGGACGAGTCCATCCTGCACGTCGGCCTCGTCGCCGTGAGCGCAAGCGGCGCCGAGCGCGTCGTGGACGACCAGTCGACCGGCCTGCGGCTCTCATCCGGTGCGACCGAGTTCGAGATCGAGCTCGCGGCCGTCGCGACGACGCTCGGCGCAGGGGACCAGCTCTTCCTCCGCGTCGACGGGCTCAACGAGTGGTTCGTCACGAACGCCGACCGTTCGCCGACCCCCGTGGTCCTGAGCGACGTCGTGCTGACCCTCCCCGTGGGCGTCGGGACGTCGGTGTAGGAAGGCTCATCTTCCGAGGCGGGGCTCGGCGCGCGTGCGACCGGGCCTCGCGCTCGTCCTCGTCCTCCTCGCGTGCTGCAGCGCTAGCGCCGTTGCACAGCAGCCCGTCCGAGCACCGCTACGTATGGAGGCAGAGGATTTCCCCGGGCCCGTGACGCCGGGCGCGGACCTCGCGAGCGTCAACATCACGGTCACCGCGGATTGCGCTCTCCTGAGCCCCGACCCTCTGCGGCCGGTGCAGGTCGATTTCGCGGTGAAGCAGGCGCCCCCGTGGGCGGTGACGACGATCACCCCGGACGCCGTGCCGATCCCGCCCCAGTCGTGCACCGGCACGTCCACGACGGTGCGCGCTGCCCTCCTCGTCTCCGTCACGGCCGAGGCGCCAGCGTTCCTCGGCCAGCCGATCGGGGTCGAGGCGAGCGTGCGCAGCGTCGAGGCGACGTACAACGCGACCGCGGAGGTGATCTTGCGCGCGGGATTCCTCTCCATCGTCGACATCGAGGCGAAGGAAGGCTCCGTCGAGGTCTCCCCCGGCGACGAGGCACCGTGCGTCTTCACCGTGACGAACTTCGGCAACGCCGCGACGCGCGTCATCCTCACGCCGTCGTCGCTCGCGGACGGGTGGAGCGCGCTCGCGCCTCCTCCGTTCGTCGTCGGGTCGGCTCAGGTGTCGGGGGGTGCCGCCCCGGTCGCGACGCAGACCGTGCGCGTCATCACGACGAGCGCCGGCGTCGGCTCCAAGACGCAGACCCTGGACCTTGCCTTGACGTCGGCCTACGCGGAGGACGCTTCGATCCAGGGCGACACGGCCGAATCGTCGTGCATCGTGACGACGAAGGGCGCCGTGTCGCCGGGCGCCGCGTGGGCCGCGCCCGCGGCGTTCGGCCTCGCCGCCGCATTCCGGGCGCGCGCCCGGCCCGACGAGCGGCACCCTTAACTCATCTTCTGTGCATCCCACAAGCCGGTAGTGTCGCGGCATGGGCCTCGAGTTCTCCTTCACCGAAGAACAGGAGCTCTTCCGCGCGACGGTGCGGGAGTTCCTGGAGTCGGAGATCGTCCCCATCCTGCCCCGCGGCTTCCCCGAAGGGCACGACTTCCCGACCGCGATCGTCGACAAGCTCCGCCGCCAAGGCTACATGGGCGTCCCGGTCCCGCGCGACTACGGCGGGGCGGGCATGGGTGAGGTCGGGTACGCGATCCTCGTCGAGGAGCTAGCCCACGTCGACGCGAGCATCGCCACGATCGTCGGCGCCCACACGGGGATCTGCGTCCAGCCGCTCTACCTCTTCGGCACCGAGGATCAGCGCCAGCGCTTCGTGCGCCCGCTCTCGGACGGCAAGGCCATCGGCGCCTTCGCTCTCACGGAGCCCGAGGCGGGCTCCGACGCCGCCAACATCAAGACGCGCGCCGAGAAGGTCGGCGACCACTACGAGCTCTCGGGCACGAAGATCTTCGTCACGAACGGCGACCAGGCGGACTTCCTCATGGTCTCCGCCGTCACCGACGCCGCGCTCGGCGCGCGCGGCGGCGTCACGACCTTCATCGTCGAGTCGCGGTCGGAAGGCTTCAAGGTCGTGAACGTCGAGGACAAGATGGGCATCCGGCTCTCCACGACCGCGGAGATCCTGCTCGACAACGTGAAGGTCCCGCAGGAGAACGTCTTGGGCAAGGTCGGCGAGGGCTTCATCGCCGCGCTCACCGCGCTCGACGGCGGCCGCATGATCCTCGGGCTCGGGAGCGTCGCCGGCGCGCACTCGGTGCTGAACCGCACGATCCGCTTCGCGCGCCTGCGCGAGCAGTTCGGCGAGGCCATCGGGAAGAAGCAGGGCGTGCAGTTCGCGCTCGCGGAGAGCGCCGCCGAGATCTGGGCCGCGCGCCTCGCGGCGTACCACGTCGCGCAGGACGTCGAAGACTACTACGAGATGATCGCGCACGGAAAGAGCGTGCCGCGGCCGTTCCGCGAGCGCGTCTCGCGCGAGAGCGCGATGATCAAGATCCTCGGGAGCGAGATCGCGGGCCGTGTGATCGACAAGTGCCTGCAGGTCTACGGCGCGCGCGGCTTCATGGAAGGCTTCGACGACGTCGAGACCGGCTTCCGGGACCACATCATCTCGGAGATCTACGAGGGGACGAACGAGATCCAGCGCCTCATCATCGGTCGCGAGCTGATGAAGAACGGGGCATTGACCCTGTGAGATAGACCATGCCGTCCATCGCCGTCTGCATCAAAGCCGTGCCCTCCGACCTCAACATCCACATCTCGCGCCGCACGGGCGAGCCCGCGCTCGAGGGCGTGCGTTACATCATCAACCCGTGGGAGAAGCGCGCGATCGAAATCGCGCTCAAGCTCAAGGAGGAGCATGGGGGCACGGTCACCGTCGTGACCATGGACGAGCCACACGCGACCCTCGCCCTCCGCGAAGGCCTCGCGATGGGCGCGGACCGTGCGATCCTCCTCCACGACAAGGTCTTCGAGGGCGCGGACACGCTCGCCACGGCGCGCGTCCTCGCGGCCGCCCTCGGGAAGCTGCGGCCCGACATCGTCGTCACGGGCGGCCGGACCGCGGACCGGCGCAGCGCGCAGGTCGGGCCGATGGTCGCGCAGCTCCTGAACATCCCCGCGGTCACGTTCGTGACGGACGTGCGACTCGAGGGCCGCAAGCTCAAGGTCAAGAAGCGCTTCGCGCAGAAGCTCGCGACCTACGAGGCGCCGATGCCGTGCCTCCTCTCCGTCGGCGAGGAGATCGGCAGGCCCCGCGTCGCGACGGCGTGGGGCGTGTCCGACGCCTTCACGAAGGAGGTGGCCGTCTGGAACCGCCGGGACCTCGACCTCCACGAGGAGAGCGTCGGGCGCGAGGGCTCGCCGACGCGCGTACGTCGCCTCGAGAAGATCGCCTCCGAGACGCGCGGTGTCGAGGTCGAGATGTTCGAAGGCGACGCCACCGACGTCGCGCGCGCGTTCGTGCGGAAGATCCGCGCACGGGGGTGGGCGCGGTGACCGAGCGCAGGGGCCTTGCCACGGAGCCGCAGCGCGGCCGCAGCCGCGGTGCGGCGGAGTGGCAAGAGCGAAGCGTGCCCCGAACACGGTCCGTCGCGACGACGGAGGAGGAGCGACGATGAAGGACCACCGCGACATCCTCGTCGTCTGCGAGACGAGGGGCGACCGCCTTTCGAAGTCGGCGCTCGAGATCCTGACGAAGGCTCGCGAGCTCGCCGACCTCATGGGCGCACGCGTCGAGGCGCTCGTCCTCGGCACGGACGTCGCGAGCCTCGGCGAGACGACGATCCACCACGGAGCGGACGTCGTCTTCCTCGCGCACCACGAGAAGCTCGAGGTCGGCAACGTCGACGCTCACTTCCACGCCGTCCTCCCCATCGTCAAGGAGCGCAAGCCCGAGGCCGTTCTGATGTCGGCGACCCCGCTCGGCCTCGACCTCGCGCCGCGCCTCGGGGCCGCCCTCGGCACGGGCGCGCTATCGGACGCGACGAAGATCGACGTCGACACGGAGGCGCGCCTCCTCGTCGCGAAGCGCCTGACGTACGACGGCAGCATCGAGGCCGTCGCCACGATCCCGCACGCGCGGCCGCAGATCGCGAGCCTGCGCCCGGGCGCCGTGAGGCCGGGCTTCCCGGACGATACGCGCTACGGCTCCGTCGAGACGGTCGAGGTGCACCTCCCCGCAGCGGCCGCCCGCGTCACGCTCGTGTCCGTCGAGGATGCGCCGGACCGGCAGGTCACGCTCGAAGAGGCCGAGGTCGTCGTCGCGGGCGGCCTCGGCCTCGGCAGCGACGGCTTCGCGCTCGTCGTCGACCTCGCCCGCGCGCTCGGCGGCACGTGGGGCGCCTCCCGCGCCGCGGTGCACTTCGGCCTCGCTCCGGCCGAGCGTCAGGTCGGCGCGACGGGCGCGCGCGTCAAGCCGAAGATCTACGTCGCGTGCGGCGTGAGCGGCGCCTTCGAGCACACCCTCGGCATGGCCGAGTCGGAGACGATCGTCGCGGTGAACTCGGACAAGACGGCGCCGATCTTCCGCCGAGCGCATTACGGCCTCGTCGGAGACGCGAAGGACATCATCCCGCGCATCCTCGAAGAACTCAAGCGCGATTGAGGCCGCCGCGGATCCCGCCCCCGTCAGCCCGCCCCGTTTGAAGCTGCGCCAAGCCTTCTTGCACCCCCGCGTCGCATGGACAACGAAGGGGAGTCCATGCAGAAGCCGAGCCTTCCCGTGAACGAGCCGGCGCGCCTCGCCGCGCTCCGGGCGTACCGTATCCTCGACACGCCGTCGGAGCACGCGTTCGACGACCTCGCGTACCTCGCGTCGCAGATCTGCGGCGCTCCGATGGCGCTCGTGAGCTTCGTGGACGCGGACCGCCAATGGTGGAAGGCGCGCATCGGCATGCCGGACGAGGGGACGCCGCGCGACGAGTCGTTCTGCGGCCACGCCATCCTGAAGCCGCACGAGGTCCTCGTCGTGCCTGATGCGGCGAGAGACGCGCGGTTCGCGGACAATCCGCTCGTGATCGGTCCCTTGCGCGTCCGGTTCTACGCGGGCGCGCCCATCGCGACGAGCGACGGCGACGCGCTCGGCACCGTGTGCGTCCTCGACCGTCAGCCCCGCACGTTCACGCGGGCGCAGGAGGAGTCGCTCCGGGCGATCGCCCGTCGCGCCGTGTCCGAGCTCGAGCTGCGGCGCACGATCCACGATCTCGAGGCGATGCTCGACGAGCTGCGCGCGCGCGACGGCCTCTCGCGCGACCCGCCGGCGCGCCCGCCGTCGTCGTGGGGGAAGGGCGAGGCGACCGAGGGCACGGTCTCGCTCCTCGAGTCGCCGATCGGCCCGACCGGCGGCTATGCGGTGCAGGAGCGCGTGATGGAGAGCCGCGTGCTCGAGATCATGCGAAGGCTGCAGCTCCTGCAGAAGCCTGCCGCGGAAGCGGCGAAGACGCAGTAGTCGGGCGAGGCTGGCCGCCGCCACCGAGTCCGGCAGTCTCGGACTTTGGCCACGGTGCCGGGTGCGGGCAAGGCATCCGTC
>DATDQL010000125.1:0-2326 GCA_035292305.1 Thermoplasmatota archaeon | reverse complement strand
AAACGTGCCGAGAGCATCTCCGCGCTCGCGCTCTGTGCAAGGACCTCACAGAAAGCTCCATGACATCCCAAAGCCTCGTCAAGCCTGTCGGAGGCTGCGGGCTCGAGGCGCCCCAAATCCGGGACTCCCAGCAACGGGGCTCGGTCGGGGGCAGGTCGGACCCGTACCCCGGAGGCTTGCCCATGTCGACCCACCGCAAGGTCCCGTTCGCGCTCAGCTATGTGATCCTCCTCGCCACGCTCGTGCCCGCGCTCATGTCGCCGGCTTCGGCGGCGGCGACCTTCGTCGTCGAGCCCCAGTCGCCGACGCTCAAGGAAACGAGCCCGGGCGTGTCCACGACGCTCGCCTTCGTCGTCCGGAACACGGGCGACGCGAGCGGCGACGTCACGTTCGTCACGGGCGCCGCTCCGGCCGGCTGGGGCGTCGTGCTCTCCTCGACCGCCGCGACGATCGCGGCCGGCGGGTCCACGACGGTCACCGCGACCGTCACGCCGAGCGGCGTGGCTGTCCTCGAGGCGCCCATCGTCCTCGAGGTCCGCGATGGCGCCACGGTGCTGGCATCGGGCGTCGCGACCGTCCGCGTCCCCGTGTTCCTCAGCGCGTTCACGCGCGACACGCAGGACGGCGACACCAACAACCCGCAGATCCGCGGCACCATCACGGCCAAGTTCGCGAACGGCGCGTCCGCGACGGGCGTGACGGTCGTCTTCGACGAGTGGAAGGCCGTCGCCGCGTCCGGTCTCGTGAACCGCGAGACCCCGTACTTCTCGGCGGGCGACTTCCGCCGCGTCTCGGGCACGGTCGGCGCCTCCGGTACGGCCGCGTACGCGTTCCCGGTCAACAACCTCGGCGCGAACTCCCCCGGCTACCACCGCATCGTCGCGAGCGCGGCGGGCGTCGTGAACGAGGGATCGAGCATCGACCTCGTGTACTTCACGCACCCGGTGGAGTGAGCCCCTTGGCGAACCGCAACGCATTCCTCGCCGCCGCGCTCGTGCTCGCCGCGGGCGCGGCTCTGGTCGTCCCGACCCCCGCGCTCGCCGCAGCGAACATCGTCGTCGACCCTGTCGCTCCGACCCTCAAGGAGACGAGCCCGGGCGTGTCCACGACGCTCGCCTTCGTCGTCCGGAACACAGGCGACGCGTCGGTGGCGCTCACGTTCGCGGCGCAGACCGCGAGCGTATGGACCGTTTCCGTCTTCCCGACGGGGGCGACGGTCGCGCCCGGCGGGTCGCAGGCGGTCACCGTGACGGTGACGCCCCAGGGCGCCACCGTCCTCGAGTCGGCGGTCGTCCTCCAGGCGCTCGACGGCTCGACCGTGCTGGCGACGGCGACCGGCGCCGTCCGCGTGCCGGTGTTCCTCTCGGAGTTCGAGCAGGACCACAAGAACCGAACCCCGACGCACGTGCGGGGCAATGTGACCGCGAGCTTCCTCAACGGCGCGTCCGCGAACGGCGCGAGCGTCCGGTTCACGGAATCCCTGGAGGTCTTCCCGACGAACCTGCTGCCCGCGATCGGGTTCGGGCCGGTCCGGCAGACGAGCAGCGTCGTCGGCGCGAACGGTGAGGCGGCGTACGCGTTCCCGGCGAGCTCGACGGGCTCCACGATGATCGGGTACCACCGGATCATCGCCGAGGCCGCGGGCGTCGTGAACACGGACTCGAGCCTCATCGAGCACTACTTCTGGTCCCGCACCTAGGACCACGGCCCCGCGCCGCGTGGCGCGGGCCCCGCCGGGGCACGGCCCCGGACCCCATCTCCCGAGCGGAAGCCCTCCGCCTCACCTTCTTAGCCCGAGGCATCGTTGCGGGCACCGTGGACGCCTTCGAGGAGCTCCGCAAGGACTTGCGCGCCTTCGTCGACGAGCGCGACTGGGACCAGTTCCACGCGCCGAAGGACCTCGCCGTCGGGCTCGCGGTCGAGGCCGGCGAGCTCCTCGAACACTTCCAGTGGCGCGACCCCGGCGCGGACGAGGTCCGAGCCGACGCGAAGACCCTCAGCGAGATCCGCGACGAGGTCGCCGATTGCTTCCTGTACGCGATCCTCGTCGCCGACAAGCTCGGGTTCGACGTCCTCGCCGCCGCACACGCGAAGCTCGCGAAGAACCGCGCGAAGTACCCCGTCGAGAAGGCCCGCGGGAACCCGAAGAAGTACACCGAGCACTGAAGGATGAGGATGCGGCCCCGCGGGACGAGCGTGGGAGGCTGAGGGTGGGCGCACCGGGGGCCGCGAGCCCGCCGTGGACGGGCGCGGCATGAACGTTGGCCCGACGCGCTAGCGGGTGCGACGGGCGAGCGCGGGTCCGTCGAAGCGTGGGCCGCCGAGG
>DATDQL010000124.1:0-6692 GCA_035292305.1 Thermoplasmatota archaeon | reverse complement strand
ACCGCCGCCGCGAGGTCTCCGCGGAGGATGCGCTCACCGACGACGTGGGTCACGGGGCGGACGACGCCGAAGCGCTGGAGCCCGAAGTAGTCCGGGAAGCCACCCGCGTCCTGGAGGCGCGCGACGGCCGCCGCCGCGCTCGCGGTCGCCTCCTCGACGGGAACGGCGAGGTCGCGGACGACGATCTCGAACCGGTTCCCGGCGAGCTCGCCGATCTTCGGCGCCCGCGCGGTGCGGAACGTGTCCAGGATGTCCACGTCGCGGATCGCAAGTGCCCGCACCGCGTCCTCCGGCGCGCGCAGTGAGACGTACTGCGTCGTGACGGCCCGCTTGTCCTTCGTTCCCGCGAAGAAGATGTCGTGGCGGCCGAGCCCGAGCCGGCGCTGCAGCTCCTGCATGAGCCGGTTCGTCTCCCAGTTGCGCGCGCGCACCCGCGCGACGGTGTATTTCCCTTCGCCCACCGGGGACCGGGGGAGCACGAGCGGGACCTCCTCGACGACGAAGTCCTCGGGAAGCGTGCGAAGGCGCCCGCCGCACCCTGGCGAGTCCGTGAGGTACCAGGAGAGCCCGAGCCGCGCCTCGAGGGGGTCGACGGTGGGGTTCGGCGTCATCCGATCTTGACGTTCGCGACCGCGGTGTCGAGCGCGTCGAAAGCGACGCGCAGCTCCTTCGCAGCCTGCCGGACGTGCTGCTCGGGCTTGCCCGAGTGCGCCGTGACGACGAGGCGGGGGTGGTCGAGCAGAGGGTGGCCGATGATGAACGTCGCCGCCGCGACGTCGGGGTTCGCGAGCAGTTTCGTCTTGAGGAGGTTCAGGAGCGTCTCGTTCTCGCCCGCGAACTCGATCTCGATGGTCTTGTCCGTCTTCGTGAGGAGTTTCATGAGCGTCACCGTTCGATGGCGAGGATCTGGCCGCGGCCATAGTCGCGCGCGACCTTCCCGCGCTCCTTCCAGTCGCACTCCGGGCACACGAGGCCGTCGCCCTTGGGCGCCATGACCTCGCGGCATCGCGGGCAGTGCGAGCGCAAGATACCGTACTGCGGAGCCCGCGTGCTGAGTTGGACGGAGGGATCGGTGCTCACGACCTCGGCACGGATGACGTCACCGAGGTGGAACGCGTCCTCGAGGCGATCGACGTACGACTCGCTGGTCTTGGACACGTGCAGCGTCCCGTTCGTGTCGGACGCGATCGCGCGTCCCGGGAACTCGGCGTGCGCCTCGACCTCGATGATCGCCATCGAAGTTCGGATGCCGCGGACGATGCCAAGCACGACGTCGCCGGCCTGGAGCGTCACGGGAAACCGGGTCACGGGGCGGACGCGCGCGACGAACTCGGCCCCGTCGAGCTCGAGCACGCCGATCCGCGCGGCGAAGACCTGGCCGTTCTCCTCGTACGTGCCGGGGCCCGACTGGAACTCTTCGGCGGTCGCGACGGGATCGCCGGGGAATACGAGAACGCGTTCCAGGAAGGACCCTCCGGGCTTGGCCGGCTAGCGGCTCGTCATTCAAATACGTTCGCACGGTCCACTGCAATACGCTTGGGCTGCATCGATGTCTGCATCGAAATAGATTAACTTTCAAACCAGGGATTGTAACTGACTTTACTTACTACGCTCGAAGCGTACCACGAATGTCTCGACGTCCTGGCGCGCCTTCTCGTGGAACCAGAACTGGTGCGGGATCGCGAACGCGTAGCGCCAGACGTGCGTGCGAGCGGCACCGCGCTTCGCCGCGAACGCCTCGACGAATCCTACGCTCGGCGCGTTCACCATCGCGTGGACGACGTGCGCTGCGCGGAACGCAGCTTCGAGGAACGGCCGGTCCGCGCCGCGACGCTGGGCGCCGAACGGAGGGTTCGTCAGCGCGGTGTCGGCTTCCGGGAGCGTGACCGCAGCGACGTCACCCGAGATGGTCTCGATCTCGACGTGCGCGCGCGCGGCCGCTTCGCGAGCCGCCTCGAGAGCGTTCGTGTCGACGTCCACGCCGGTCACGCGCGCGCCGAGCAGAGCGGCACCGACGGACAGCATCCCGGTCCCGCAGCCGAGGTCGAGGACGTCCTTCCCCGCGAGGTCGCCCAACGCGTGGGCCTTGTACAACCAATCCGCGGCGACCTTCGCTGGGGTGCGGTATTGCTCGAGATCGGGGCGCGGCGTGAGGAACGCGGGCACGGAACGCTCCAGGAGGATCTCGAGGTCGCGCTGCCGCACGGCGCCGCAAGGACGGACCGCGGCAAGAGCGTATGCGGTCCCGGACGCGGTCCCGTCGCGAGGCTTTGGCGGGGCGCAACAGAGCGAGGAACGACGTGGAGGGACGGGGCTGGCGCCGTGTCGGCACCCCGGCACGACGCGACGCAAGCGGGATACCTCTCCTTTCCCCGCCCGGGCGGCCGACGCACACGCCCGGGCCGGCTCCATGGCTGGTCGCCGGTCCGGGCATCCTGCTCTTGACGCGCCGGACTAGGCGAATTCGGGGCCGAACGTCGGTCCCGCGGTGGGCCCGGCCTGCTTCGGACCCTCGAACTTGACGGAAGGCAACGGGATGGGCGGCGGGAGGTTCAGGTCCTTCGCGATGCCCACGGCCTCGGGGACGCACACGCGCATGACCGCGGTGTGGATCGCGCTCGCGATCTCGTTCGGCATCTGGTTCTGCGCGCGCCACTGCGCCTCGAGCGTCTTCGAGTCGCCCGTGAACTGCAAAGTACCTTCGAGACGTATGATGCCGACGCCGCCGTAGCTCGCCGTGTAGCGGAACTCGATGTGCGCCTCGGTCGGCGTGCTCTCCTTCACGAGCGTGACCGTGCTGTTGTGGTCGATGCGGATCTGGCCGTGGCGCTCCCCGGGCTTCGAGAAACGGCGGGCCTCGATGCTCGTGAGCTCGACGTGGCGGACGGCCATCGAGCAAGGGGAGGCGGGGCCCCGCTTTGAACATGTCGGGCGCGCGAGGGATGCGCACATTCGGCGGACCCCCGCACGCAGAGCGAAGTCACGACGCGTCGTGCTCGGGAGCGGTGCGCCCCTTGGATCAGCTCACCTGCGCTTCCCCCGGATCCACGTGCCTCACGTGCCTCTGGAACGACGAGACCCGCGGCTGTCGACTTGCCCAGAACCTGGGCCTTGCGCTCGGCCGCGCGCCGGCCGTGCTATCCCCCTCGCAGACGCGGATCGCCGTGGCGCTCGGGTAGAGGCGCTTCAGCCGAGCTTGCGCTTGAGCCCGCCGAGGAACCCGCCTCGAAGCTCCTTCCCTTGGAGCCGCGCGAGCTCCTCGAAGATCTCGCGCTCGCGCTCCGACAGCCTCGTCGGCGTATACACGCGAAACCGTACGACGAGATCGCCGACGTGCCGCGAGCCGAGGGCCGGGAGGCCTCGCCCTTTGAGGCGGACCATGTCCCCGGGTTGCGTGCCCGGCGGCGCCCGCACCGTCTCGCGCCCGCCGCCAAGAAGCGGCACCTCCACCTCGTCGCCGAGGGCCGCCTGGCTGAACGAGAGCGCCGCGGCGACGACAAGGTCCGCGCCGTCGCGCTCGAAGACGGCGTGCGCCTCGACCCTGAGCAAGACATAGAGGTCGCCCGACGGCGCGCCCTCGGGACCGGCCTCGCCCTCCCCGCGCAAGCGCAGGTTCGTGCCGTCCTCGACGCCGGGCGGGACGCGCACGGTGAGCGTCCGCTCGCGACGCGCGCGGCCGGCTCCGCGACACGCGGCGCAGACCTTCCGCGGCACACGGCCGCGCCCGGCGCATACGCTGCACGACCCGACGCTCACCATCTGCCCGAACGGCGTGCGCACGGCGCGACGCACCTCGCCCGCCCCGCCGCACGTCGCGCACGTGACGGTCGCGCCCCCTTCCGCGCCCGTCCCCGAGCAGGGCTCGCACCGTTCGAGGCGCGGGATGCGGACGGCGATCTCCCCGCCCTTCGCGACGGTCTCGAGCGTGACGGCGGCGGCCATCTTGAGGTCGCGGCCCCGAGGGGCCCCGCCGAAGCCGAACGGGCCGCGGCCGCCGCCGAAGATCGTGCGGAACAGGTCGTCGGCGTCGAAGCCGAAGCCGCCGAAGTCCGCCCCGCGGAAGATGTCCTCCTCGGTGTAGCGCTCGTCGAACCCGGCGTGCCCGTACCGGTCGTAGACCTGTCGCTTCTCCGCGTCCGACAGGACCGCGTAGGCCTCGGAGAGCTCCTTGAACCGCGCCTCCGCCTCCGGGGTCTTGTTGCGATCCGGATGCCACTGGAGCGCGAGCTTCCGGTAGGCCTTCTTCACGTCCTCCTCGCTCGTGCCTCGAGGGATGCCGAGGACCTCGTAGTAGTCGCGAGACGTCGGCATCGCGGCGCCCAAGGTCCGGCCCTGCCATGAGCTTGACGGGTGGGGAGACGACGAGCACAACGCTCATGTCGCCCTTCGCGCGTCGCCCCGCGTGGATCCGGAAGCGTGGCGGAGCCGGCCGAGGCTGTCCGAGGTGCTCGCGGCTGCGGCCCTGGTACTCGCGGGCAGCGTCGCCCTCCCCGGCGTCGTCGTACGCATCAGCGATCTCACGGACGCGTGCACGTCGTTCGCCGGAGACCCCCCGCTCCCGGCCTCTTGCGACCAGACCGCCACCCACTCCGTGACCCGGATCGCGGCGCTCCTGTGGCTCGCCGTCCCGGGCGTCCTGGTCCTCGCCGGAGGAATGGGAATGTTCGCGGCCACGGCGCGCCGGCCGGTCGCGAGCGCCCTCGCGGCGCTGCTCATGGCCGGCGGGACCGTCGGCGTGTGGGCTGGGATGAGCGTCGCGTTCGTGATGGCCGGTGGGGCGACGGCCCTGCTCGTCCTCGCGGCCGTGCGCATCCACCGGGGCGAAGCCACCCCCGGGTCGCCTGCGTAGATGGCAGCCTACCCGATGACGAGCGCGTCCTCTTCCGGGGCCCGCGGGCGGGAGAAGCGCTCGAGGAGGAAGGGCTCCACATCCATGCGCGGCTTGCGCCCGAGGACGAGGTCCGCGGTCATGCGCGTCGTCACCGGGTGGATCATGAACCCGTGTCCGCTCGCTCCGTGGAGCTGCAGGAAGTTCGCGTACCCGGCGGGCCCGAGGATGGGCTTGTTGTCGGGCGTCACGTCGTACGCGCCGGCCCACTGGCGCATGACGCGCACCTCCGAGAGGATCGGGAGGAGCGAGACGAGGTTGCGCGCGAGACGTTTCGCGAAGCCGAGCGACGAGTCGAAGTTCACTCCGGTCGGTTCGCCGGGGTTCCCGAGGCCGGCGACGATCTCTCCGCGCATGTCCTGGTTCGCGTAGAGGCCACTGTCGATGTCCACGATCATGGGGTCGAGGAACGGCTTCAGCGCCTCGGTCACGAAGATCTCGTGCCGGAACGGCTTGTTCGGAAGCCGCACGCCGGCCATGGCCGCGAGCTCGGGACTCCAGCACCCCGCGGCGTTCACGACCCAGTCCGTCTCGATCGAGCCACGCGTGGTCTCGACCCGCGCGATCCGGTCGCCCTTCGTCTCCAGGGCGGTGACCCCCGTGAACGTCACGACCTCGACGCCCATCTCCTTGCACTTCTGCCAGTACCCGAAGACGACGCTCCAGGGGAACACGATGCCGTCGGTCGGGCAGAACGAGCCCCCGACGACGCCGTCGAGGTTGAGGTCCGGCGCGAGGATGCTCGCCTCGGCCGCGTCGACGACGCGGCTGCGGACCCCGTGGTCGCGCTGCAGCTTCGTCAGGCGCTTGAGCGCGAGGACCTGCTCCTCGCGGCGGGCGAGGAAGAGGTAGCCTCCCTGGCGGAACCAGACGTTGAAGCCGAGCTCCGCGGACATGCGCTTGAACGCCCGGATGCTCTCGCGCGCGAGGGCGATGTTCTCCGGCGTCGACCACTGCGCGCGCACGCCGCCGCCGTTCCGCCCGCTCGCGCCGTACGGGATGTAGCGACGCTCGAGGACGACGATGTCGCGCACTCCCTCGCGCGCGAGTTGATAGGCCAGGCCGAGGCCGTTCACGCCGGCCCCGACGATGACGACGTGGGCGCGGGACTTCAACGAAGTGTCTCCCGGGTGCGCGGTTCCATGGAGGTCGACCCGAGCGTCGGGGGTCGAAGAGACCAAGAGGCGAAGAGACGAAGACGACTCCTTGGAGACTTTCTGTGTCCTTCGTCTCTTGGGCGTTGGCTCGAAACTCCGTCGCTGCGAGCCTCCGTTCCTCCGGGTTTTCCTGGCGGGCGCCAACCGGTCCGTTGCCTCCCGCCAGTTTCACCCGGAGGAACGGAGGAACGAAGGATCGGAGGTCGCGCCTTGTTCGCCCCCTCGAGGCTTCGGGCTTTCGAGCCAAGGCCTCTTGGTCTCTTGGTCTCTTCGAAGAGGTCATTCCGGTCCTGCACCTCAGCCAGTCGCCTGGAACCGCTCAACGCTCGTCGACCTCCTCGCCCGCGAGATCCCCCAACGGTACCGGCACGACCGGCGGCCGGTACGTGATGGCCCCGAGCGCGGCCTCGTCGGCGCCCGTCGCTTCCGCGAGGATGCGGCGTGCGAGGACGACGCAGGCCTTCCCTTGGCAAGGACCCGTCGCGAATCCCGTGTAGCGCTTGAGCGATTCGAGGTCCGCGTCCCCCTTGCCGATCGCCTCGCGCAGCTCCGTGTCCGTGACGTCCTCGCACGTGCACACCATGCACTTGGGCGTCGTCATGCTCCGCCCCCGAGCACCCGCGCAACGGCGCGTCCGCAACGCCGAC
>DATDQL010000123.1:0-5765 GCA_035292305.1 Thermoplasmatota archaeon | reverse complement strand
CACGAGGACGCGGGCGTCCTGGATGCGATCTCGACGGGGACCGTGGGTTCGGGCCAGGCGGGGGGCCTCGCGGGCCGCGTCTGGCGCTGCACGATCCCTGCAGCGGGCGGGTTCGTCGAATCGCACCGTTTGTCGGACGAGCCCGTCGAGTTCCCCGTGGCTCACCCGGCGCAGCCGGGTCACGCGGCGCAGTTCGTGTACGGTCTCGGGAGCGACCTGAAGCGTTCGCAGGGCTCGCTCGACCAGATCGTGAAGATCGACCTCGCGGACGGGAAGACCGTCAGGTGGCGCCGCGCGGGCGCGTGGCCAGGACCGCCGTCGTTCGTGCCACGCCCGGGCGCGCGTCGGGAGGACGACGGCGTCGTCCTCACGCTCGTGTTCGACGGCGACCGCGGCGAGTCGTCCCTCGTCGCGCTCGACGCTGCCACGCTGCAGGAGATCGCGCACGCGCAGCTCCCGGAGCCATCGCCGGTCCCGTCGCATGCGTGCTGGGTCGGCGGCTGAGGCTGCCCGCCCGCGCCGGCCTCCCGGCCGCAAGGCATGAAGCCGTCCCGCACCATGCGGCCGCGTGCGACCTGCCGGGGACCGCGCATGAAGCGCGGCGATCTCGTCGAGTTCAAGGCCGACCTCTTCGGCATCAAAGCCGGCGAGAACTTCGGCATCTACCTCGACCGAGAGCGGCAGGGGAAGGCGTGGTTCGCGATCCTTTGGACCATGAAGGGGCGGCGCGAGGTCAAGACGGACCACGTCAAGGGCGTGCGGGTCGCCTCGCGCGGGGAGCTCGCGGACGACGAGCTCGATTCGCGACTGCGTGCGCTCGTCGCGGAGGTCGGTAAGCAGCCGGAGCGCGCGAAGGAGGTCCGCCCGGACGACGTCACGGATCGTGACCTCTGGCGCTTCGCGAGCCAGGCGGGCGAAGACCCCCTCACTCTAGAGCAGATCGGCGCCGCGTTCTTCCGCACGCCGACGCCGCGACGGCAAGACGTCGAGCTCGTGCGAAACGTCCTCGTCTCGTGCGCGCGGCCCGGCGTCGGCTACTTCGAGCGCGCGCCCGGTCGTGAGGAGCGGTGGAAGGCGCTTCCGCCACTCGACTACCGCCGCGTCAAGCAGGAGATCGAGGGCATGAACGGTCTCCGGAAGAAGCTCGTGCGCGCGGAGGACCTCGAGGAGGAGAACCCGGACGATCCGAAAGGCCCGCCCGTGCTCCGCACGGTCTTCCGCGGCGTCCCGATCGCGGAGGCCGGCCTCACCGAGGAGGACCGTGCGCGCCTCGACGTCGTCGCGCGTCTCATGCAGTCGTTCGTGCTCCACGACCGGGACACGGGCGAGGTCGGCCTCGGCGGGACCCCGGTCCACACGATCGACGGGTTCCGGCTCTTCGACCTCGCGCGGTGGCTCGCGGTGGACTGGACGGGCTCGACGCGCGTGTCCGTTTCGAGCGCGTTCGTCGAGTTCCTCGTCGACTCCGGCCTCTGGACGGTCGAAGGGGCCCTGCGGACGGTCGCGCGAAGGAAGGTCCTGGGGCACCGCGACTTCTCCTGGGAGCTCGACGCGAACGCGGTCCGCGAGTCCGAGCGCGTCCCCGCCGAGATCCGCGTCGAGGGTCGCACCGACCTCCGCGCGCAGCCGACGTGGACGATCGACCCGGCGGACGCGAAGGACCACGACGACGCCGTCGCCTACGAGCGTCTGCCCGACGGTCGTCACGTGCTGTGGGTCCACATCGCGGACGTGTCCGCGTACGTCGAGAAGGACGGGGCGCTCGACCGCGACGCGCGCCGGCGCGCGACGAGCGTCTATCTTCCGCTCGGCGTGCTCCCCATGCTCCCGCCGCGCCTGTCGAACGCGCTGTGCTCGCTGAACGAGGACGTGGACCGGTACGCGCTCACGGCGAAGATCACGTACGACGCTGAGGGTGTCATCGTCGGTGAGGAGTTCCTCGAGTCCGTCATCCGCGTGTCGGGCAACGTTAGCTACGACGAGGCCGACGCCGCGATCCGCGAAGCGCGCGAGCCCTTCGCGTCGATGGAAGCGTTCGCGCGGGTCGTCGGCGCGCGGCGACGCGGGCTCGCGCTCGACACGGGCGAACGCCGCGTCCGGGTCGGCTCGGAAGGCGTGACGCACGCCATCAAGGTCGGGACCCCGGCGACGCGCATGATCGAGGTGTTCATGGTAGCGGCGAACGAGGCCGTCGCGCGGAAGCTCACCGCGGAGGGTCTCGCGCTCCTCTACCGCTGCCACCCGCTGCCGGACACGGTCGGTGTGGAACGCTTCAACGCGCAGGCGAAGGTGATGGGCCTCGACCTCGAGATCGACCTCCCCGAGCGCTCGGCGCCGGAGCCGGAGCGCGGCATGACGCTGCTCGACCAGTTGAAGGCCGGCGGGAAGGTCTCGCTCGGCGGGCTCGGGCACGGGCTCGGGGACGACGAGCCCGCGACGGCCGAAGCCGCGCCGGCGGCCGCGCCGACCGTGAGAGGGCTCGCGCAGCTGTCCTCCGAGGAGCAGGAGAAGTGGCTCGCCCCCTTCCGCGCGGCCCTCGCGTCGATGGACCGCGTCGAGGACCCGCGCTTCCGCGAGCTCGTGCAGGTGAAGATGCTCGGCGCGATGGGGCGCGCGATCTACACGCCGCGCAACCTCGGTCACTTCGGTCTGGGCTCGACGTGCTACTGTCACTTCACGAGCCCGATCCGGCGCTACCCCGACCTCGTCGTGCACCGCCAGCTCCGGTGGCTGCTGCGCGGCCGACAGGGCGACCCGCCTCATGGGGCGGACCTCGAGGATCTCGCGATCCACTGCTCCGAGCAAGGCTCGGCCGCAGAAGGGCTCGAGCGCGGAGTCGTGAACGCGGCGCTCGTATTCGCGAGCCGCGAGGCGCAGTGGAGCGGTCCAGTGTCGGCCCTCGTGAACGGCATCACGAAGGGCGGCGTCTTCCTCTCGCTCGAAGGCGGCCTCGAGGCGCGGCTCGCCGCCGCCGACATCCCCGGAGGCCCGTGGAGCGTCGACGACGACGAGAGCATGCTCTTCCAGGGCTCGCTCGACCGGCCCGGCATCGAGCGCGAGCTCGATGTCCGGGAGTGGCGCAAGTGGACCGACGAACGGACCGGCGAGGCTCGCCGGGTCCGGTACAAGCTCGCGGACCAGACGCTCGTGACGCTCGCTGGCCGCGACTACGTGGACGGCCGCATCGCGGCGAAGCTCGCGGGGACGCCGGGATAGGGGACGACGGCGGGAGCCGAGCATAGCAACCGTGAAGCATCCCGTGCCGGTTCGCGCGCCATGGCCGCGTCCGCCACCTGCGTGTTCTGTCGCATCGTCTCCGGCGACATCCCCGCGACGAAGGTCCACGAGGACGCCCACGTCGTCGCTTTCCTCGACGTCCAGCCGCTGCGCCCCGGCCATGTGCTCGTCGTCCCGCGCTCGCACGTCGCGCGACTCCACGACATGCCGCACGCAGAAGCGGATGCCCTGTGGCGCGCGGTCCACGCGATCGCGCCGCGGGCGGAGAAGGCGCTCGGCGCGAGCGCGACGACGATCGGCGTCAACAACGGACGCGCGTCGGGTCAGGAGGTGCCGCACGTGCATGTCCACATCGTGCCGCGCAAGGAGGGAGATGGAGCGGGGCCGTTCCACGCCGCGTTCCCGGACCGGCCGAGCGTGACCCGCGAGGAGATGCAGGCGATCGCGGAGCGCATGCGGAGCGGTTGAGGCGCCCGAGGCGATCCCGCGGCTGCGTCCGAGGGCAAGGCGATCCAAACCACCAAGACACCAGGACCTCGCGGGCCGACCCGGTTGCGGGACGACCACGATCCTTGGTGACTTGGTGGTTCCACGTCGCCGCGCGCGCCTCAACGGGTCCTACTTCGTCTTGCGCCGTCTCAGGATGTCGTCCACGCGCTTCGAGACGTCCGCCGGCGCCGCGCCTTTCGCGGTCAGCCGGTCCACGCGCGATGCCGCGTCCGCGAGGACGAGCGCCGGCGCGCGACCTTGGCGTCGGCGCAGCGCGTCGTCGACGCGGCGCTCCAGGTCCGGGACCTCGACGGGCGCGCGTGGCGGCGGCTTCGGGACGATCGTCGCCGCGACGGGAACGGTTCTCGGGGTCGGGGCGGGCGCCGGTCCCGGCGGGTCGGGTTCGGGCGCGCGAACGGGAGCCGCGGGTGGTGCGGGCGGCTCGCTCGGTCCGGGCTCGGGTGGGGGGGCGGCGGCCGCCGGCGGCGCAGCCTTCGGATCCGCCTGGGGCGACGTCGATTCGCGCGCAACGTCCTTCCGCGGTCTCATCCGTGCGATCGCCGGCACGAAGCGACCGAGGCCGCGCCGGTGCATCTGCTCCTTCGGCGCGGGACCGGACGGCGGGGGCGCGGCCGCGGCGACGGGCGCGGGAGGGGGTCGCGCGCGGGGCTTCTCGGCCTTCGGCTCGACGCGTCTTGGTGGAGGTCGCTCGACCGGCGAAGGCTTGGGCTGCGGACGGCCGGCGGGCTCGCTCTCGAGCTCGACGAACCTTGGCTTGTGGGGTTTCTCCGCTCGGCTGGGAAACGGGAAGCGGCGCTTCGCGGGCGGCGCGGAGGTCGAGGGCGGAGGCGGCTCCGCAGCCGGGACGGGCGCCGGTCTCTCCGCGCGAACCGGCGGGGCGACGAGGTCGCGTTCCGCCGCTTCGGACGCGCGCCCCTCGGCCGTGGATGCTTCGGCGGGGTGAAGGGCGGCAACCGCGGGGTCGACGGGCGCGGCCGGCTCTTCGTGCGCTTCCGTGGAGGCGGGATCCGGCATGGGCGCCTGAGGCAGGACGACCGCAGGAGAGACCTCGCGACGGCGAGACTCGCGCGCGCGGCGCAGGGCCTGGAACCATCCGGGTTCCGCAGGTGGGGCCGCGGTGACGGGTTCCTCGCGGGAGGGCGGCGCGGGCTCAGGCTCCGGCGCGGGCGCCTCGACCGCAGCTTCCGCTGGAGGCTCGCTCGGGACGGCGGCGGCTTCCGCATGGGCGACCGGTGCCGGCTCCGCGGCCGCCACGGGCACGGGCGCGACGGGCGGAGGTTCGGGCGGCGCCGAGAGGAAGCGGATGCGGACGAGGACACCGTCCACGAACTCCTCCTGGACGATGCGGTCCCCTTCGCGGGACTGCACGATGCGCCGCATGAGGCCCGTCGCATGCCGGCGGGTCGTCATGAAGCTGTCGCGGATGCGGGCGGCGCGGGCCGCTCAGACCGGGCGCGCGGCGAGTGTAGCCTCGAGCACCTTGCGCGCGCCCTGGCGGGACGCGGGGTAGGACCGCGGCTTCGCGCGCGCCTGGATCGCGTCGTCGTCCTGCGAGAGCTCGATGCGTCCGAGCGCCGCGGCCTGCTTCGAGAAGCGGACGAAGAACAGGCCCTCGTCGTCGAGCCTGCGGTCGATCTCCTCGACGAGCCGTGGAGCGAGCCCCGAATCCGACACGCGCCGCCAGAACGCCTTGATGTCGGCTGTCCTTTCGGCGGTCGCCTCGAGGATGAGGATCGGGTTGCCGTGCGACCCCTCGACCGCTGTCTGCGTCACGGCAGCGTCACCGAGAAGCGTCGCGAGCGCGGCGCGCACTTTCTCGGGGTCTTCCGTCGCGTGCGCGAACGCCCGCAGCGCGACGTAATGGAAGTCCGGCACGGGCGCGGCAAGGGTGCCTTCGGCCAAGAGCCTATCCCGAAACGCGGGTGCCGTTTTGGCCGGTTCGGGCGCGGGCGGATGCAAGGAGGCGAGGCGAAGGCGTGGCACCACACCGCGCCTTCGGGCGCGGTGAGTCGTGCCCG
>DATDQL010000122.1:0-18627 GCA_035292305.1 Thermoplasmatota archaeon | reverse complement strand
CGTTACTACGGGTGCTTCGATACCGTGCCCGATAAGCCGTCGCGCTCGAACGCGTCGCAGGACCCGGACCACCTCGCGGGCGGGCGGCTCAAGGTGCGCGGCGTCGAGCTGCGGCAGTCCTCCGCGTGCGGCGTCGTCGTGCGCACGCAGGAGCGGTTCCTTTCGGCGATGGCCGCCGCGCGCGACGCGGACGATTTCCGCGCGCGGCTGCCGGAAGGGCTCGCCGCGGCGAGGGCGGTGGTCGCGGAGGTCGCGCGCGGGGACGCGCCGTTCGACGACCTCGTCATCACGCTCCACGTGTCGCGCGAGCTCGAGGACTACCGGCAAAGGAACGACGCGCACGCCGCCTTGAAGCAGCTCGCGAAGCGCGGCGTCCGCGTCCCGGCCGGCGACGCGGTCCGGTTCGTGCTCCTTGATGCGGGGAACCCGGACCCGGTCCGCCGCCTCGTCGAGGCCCGCCTCGCGACCGGGCGCGAGGCCTACGACCGGGACGCGTACGTGCGTCTGGCGCTACGCGGCCTCGAGAGCCTCACCCTGCCCCTGGGGTACGACGCGGCCGCGCTGAAGGCCCTCTTCCAGGGGAGGGTCCAGACACGCCTCGTCTTGCCGCGAACAGCATAGGCTGCCACGGAAACCGCTTTATAGCCACCGGCCGAATCCCGCCGCGGGAGGAATCGAACTTCATGCGCAGCCTTGTCATTCTCATGATCGCCCTCGTCGGATTCTCGGGGACGGCGTTCGCCACCACGGACAGCCCCGACGACCCGAACGGGGACACGCCGTACTGTGACGACGACCAGCAGAGGAACGCGTTCTGGAGCGCCGTCAACAGCGCGCCCGGCATCCTCGCCTGCGAGGGCGAGCACTGGGAGGGCAAGGACGCGAGCGACGACGGCACGACCGTCGCCCAGGCCCATGGCAACGGCAACGGTCTCGAGGAGAAGCCGAGCGGAGTGGGCGATGTCGGCGTCCGCGTCCAGAGCGGCAGCGACCAGTTCTCCGCGGTCCAGATCGGTGGCGTCGGCGCGGCGCGCGTCTGGACCGACGGCAGCAGCAACGCCGCGGTCTACCTCCGCGACGACTCCGACCAGCTCGGTGTGACCTGCATCGCGTTCGCGGCGCAAGAGTGCAACGCCCTCGCAGAGGTCGTCCACCAGACCCCGATCCGCTCCGGCTCGGGTGTCAAGGAAGAGTCCAGCGACAACTGCGTCCAGCAGGGCGGCGCGACCCAGAGCTACGAGGAAGGCACCTGCAACCGCGACAACACGGCGTACACCGTCAGCCGCGAATAAGCAGTCGTCCAGTCCCGTTTTTTTCCTCATCTTCAAGCCCCGAGCGCGCGCTCGGTCTCGCGTGCGCGCGCCCGGGCTCCTCTCGTTCATCGTCCTCCTCGCCCTCGCCGCTGCACCGGCCGCGGCCCGCACGGTCTCGGACGAGGTCGACCTCGCGCCCGGCAGGACCCACGAGCTCAACGTCGTCGCCGACGAGGCCGCGACGATCGCGTGGACCTGGCGCGTCACGCCCGACACCGCGACCGCGACGTTCGACGTGCACACGCACCCGTCGAGCGGCGGCGTGACCGTCCTGCGCGGCGCAGATGGCAGCGAGAACCAAGGCTCCGTGTCCGTCGGGCCGGGCGTGTACAGCCTCTTCTGGCAGGACAAGGACGACGCCGCGTTCCGCGTGACGTACACGGCGGAAGGCGAGTTCCGGCTCCTCGGTGAGCCGGCGCCGAACCGCGCGCGAGAGAGACCGGACGAAGGGAAGGACAGTCCCGCCGCGGGGCTCGTGGCGGCCGTCGCAGTCGCCACGGCCTCGCGGGCGTTGCGGCGCGAGCGCGCCCGGGCGCTCGAGTAGCGCTCGACGCGAACGCCGCCCGTCCCGAGGTCTGCGGTACCTCCGGACGAACGTGAAGCGTCCGCGCGGACACCGCGCGCGCGTGCTCTTCCCGACGGAGGCGGAGGTCTTCGCGATGCAAGACGAGATCATCGACCGTCACGGCGGAGAACACGGGGTCCTCACGCGCGGGGCGGTGAGGTCGGCTCTCGAACGCGCCCGATGGGGGCCGTTTCCCTGCGGGGATTCCCTCGCGGCACGAGCCGCGTTCATCCTGCGCGGGATCGCGCAGGACCATCCGTTCGCAGACGGGAACAAGCGCACGGCCCTCGCGGTCACGCTCGCGTTCCTCGAATGGAACGGAGCCTCCTTCGCGGGTCGGCAGGACACCCTCTCCGAGTTCGTCCTGGAGATCGCAGAAGGTCGATACGGCTACGAAGGGATCGTCTCGTGCGTCGAGACGCGGCTCACGAAGGCTTAAGGGAGGTGGAGGTGAATCGTGCCATGATGCGCAACGAGAAGCCGGCCCGCGCCGCGATGAAGGACGTTCTGCGCCCGGGCCTCCGCGCGGCTTTCGAGAAGGTCATGAAGGAAAACGACGAGGCCATGAAGCGCCTCGCTGAGATGTGAGTCCCCGCTCCCGGATTTGAACCGGGGACTTCCTGATGTCTGCAAGACATCGAATGCCCGCGCCGTTCTCACGGCGGTGAAAGGAGCGTTGCGTTCCTTCTACAGTCAGGCACTCTGACCAGGCTGAGTTAAGCGGGGATTCCCGAGTTCGGGTGCGGCGCCATGGCGAGCGGTGTATTTCAAGGCGACGGCGGAGCGCATGGCTCCGGGACGCGCGCGGGCCACCCGCATCGCGGCGCCCGGTCCGCTAGCCGATCGGGCCAAGCCTCACGGCACGGCCCGCCGCGGGCCCCGCATGGAGCCCATCCCCGCCTCCACCGAGCTGTCCCTCCGCAAGAGCCGCGGCCGCCGCGTCGTCATGATGTCCCTCAACGCCGTCGGCGAGACGTACCTCGGCCACCTCGCCCGCATGACCGGCATCGAGCGCAACCGCGTCCGCTACATCCTCCACGGGCGCCTCCCGTACTACCGGCTCGACCTCTCTCTCGTCGCGCAAGGCCTCGTCGAACCCGTCCTGACCGCGACCGGTCGCATCTACCGCATCACGACGAAAGGCCGTCGAAAAGCCCGCAGCCTCGCGAAACGCGTCGCGCGCGGCGAGAGGATCTGACGGCGCGGCCGCGGCCCCGCGGTTCGCGCGGCGTTTCCCCGACAGCTGACCCCCCACCTGTCGCGCGGCGTGGCGACAGCTCGCAGGTCAGCTGTCGGGGATCGTTCCCGCCGCGCGCGCGGCGCGCCGCCCTTCGCGCGCCGCCTTCCTGCCACGCGACCCGCGCGTCACGTGTCGCGTCCTTGCGCGTCGTACGTTCTCCGGACCGCGCTTCGCGCGTCCACGCGTGTACCAGAAGGCTCGTGCGTGGCCGCGCGGAATCGCGTGCAGGCCAGCCGGGGTCGCATGGCCCAGCCTCCCAAGCCTCCCCAGCCTCATTCTGCCTGGAACCCGGCTGGCCTCATTCTCTCTTGGACCCGATGCGCGACCGGCGGAGGCTTTCCCCGAGGGGCGCGGTGCACGCGGCGGCGGCCACGGGCGCGGGTGACTACACGATCGTTTCCGACGACGCGGACTTCGACGGCGTTCCGGGGCTCGACCGCTGGCCGCTCGCCTGAGCGGGGGCGCGCTGCGCGAGGTCGTGGGTCGGAGGGGGTATCGAGGAGCGAGCGCGGCGCGTGGCGGCGTCGTGCTCGGGCGCGCGGAGTCGCGCGCAGGCCAGCCGGTGTCGCATGGCACAGTCTCCGTAGTCGGCCCGCCCCTGGCGGACGCGGCCGACGCGTGGCCCGATCGTTCGTGGCAGCTCATTCGTCGAAGACCGTAAGACGGGAAGACCTACCCCGTGGAAGTCTGGCCTTCGGTCTTCCGGTCTTCGACGGATGCCTTGCCCGCACCCGGCACCGTGGCCTAGTACTGATTCTGCCTGGAACCCGGCTGCCTTCATCTCTCCCTGAGAGCGACCCTACTGCGCTTTCGCCGACCTCGTCATGACACGTTCTCCGGCAGCGGCGCGCTCGCTCGCGTGGTGACACCATGCGAGTCGTCATCGCAGGAATGATGTTGGTGCTGGGAGGCGTGACCATCGCGGGTAGCGCGCTCGCGGACGAGGACTGCGACGAGCCGGATGCGATCATCTGTCTCGACTACGATCCGGCGGGACCGGACGCGTGCGGGAACCACGGCGAGGTGAACTGGTCGATCCTCGGGGACCATGACGGGACGAGCGTGTAGAATCGACGAGGATCGCGCCCTTCCAAACGCGGAATTAGAAAAAAAGCATGGCCGGGCCGGCTCGCGGCGGCCCGGCCCAGCTCTCGCGACTCGCCGCGCTACGGATTCGGGACGGGGACGACGCAGTCATCGCCGGGTCGCACGTTGTAGACGACGCAAATCAGGCGGTCCGGCTGGCCGTCGAAGCGCGCGAAGTCGAGAGGTTCCTCGCATTCTCCGAGGGGTTCCGCGGTCACGGTAGGCCCTAGGCTAACGCTTAGCACGGCACAGCGCACGATGGCTACAAGGCGCATGTTGGTCACCGAGCGGACAGGCCGCCTCGCGTGCAAGAGCGTCTGCTGATGAGTGCATCGAAGGTGGTCCCGGCCTCGGGGGCTTGCGCTGATGGTTTCGAGGATGAAAAGAAAATCACTGGGCCGGCTCGCGCCGGCCCGGTGGATTCATTGACGAGCTTAGACGGCCCAGCTCTCGTAGATCTCGGTGTCGAACGAGCACTCCTTCGTGCCCGTCGACTCGATGACACCGTTGTTGTGCGTGACGCACACGCCGGTGTCGCCGCCGGCCTGCGTGATCTCCGCCGTCGCGAGCACGTCGAAGTCCGCGTTCCCTGCGGGAAGCAGGATGAACGTGTCCGGGAAGTGCTCGTCGGGGTCCGCGGAGTCGCACGTCATGCGGACGGGGATCGGGCCCGAGTTCACGAGGCGGTCCACGTCGCCGTCCGACGTGATGTCCTGGACTGCGGGCGTCGTGTGGTCGTTGCCCGGTGCGGCGCCGTCGCCCATGAGGTAGGCGCCGCGCGGCCAGACCTGGCCCGTCGTCTGCGGCGTCACTTGGACGATGAAGTCCGCGCAGACGCCGTGGAACTCGAAGTTGTTCCCGCCGGCCGGGAACTCGTTCGGGTCGTCGTCGTTGCCGCAGTCGCGGAGGTCGTCGCACCCGTTGATCGGCTCTTCGTCCGTGCCAGCGTGGTTCGTGATGAAGCCGTTCGCGTCTTCATCGAACCACAGGCCGAACTCTGCGAACACGAACATCGTGCCCGGCGCGACGCCATAGTTGTCCGTGCCCGGCTTCATCGTCACGCCCTGAGCACCTTGGCCGCAAGCGCCGAAGATGATGAACGCCGGGAGGGGCGCGTAGCAGCCGCTGTGTACGGAGACATCCATGTACGGGTGCCAGCCCCCCGTGTAGTCGAACGGGTTGCTGCCGAAGGCGTCGGGCGAGAGCGGGCCCTCGTAGATCGAGGGGAACACGATGTCGTCGGCGGCGCCTTGCTGCCGGTTGATGGTCTTGTCCGTGTCGTTCACGGCGTCGTCCACATCGCTCGTGTCGGGCAGCGGGAGCATGTCCTCGATCTCGGCGATCGTGTCGTCCGTGAAGTTGAGCGAGTCCAGGATCGCGTCGTCGATGGCGGAGTCCGTCGTGTTGAAGTTCACGAGCGTGTTTCGGTATGTCGGCAGGACCGTGTTGACCATCAGGGCCTCGACGGCGGGGTCGAGGCTCTTGTGGATGTCGACGTCGTACGGCTGGTTCTTGTTGCCGTTCGCGTCGACGCTCGAATCCAAGACCGCAAACTGGCGGCAGCCTTCGACCGTGAGGTCGCAGCCTGCGAGGCTCTGGAGCGTGACCACGCCCATGTACGCCTCCCACACGTTCGTCACGAGGAGGTTGTTGTCGTATCGGCCTTCCCAGTAGTCGGGCCCGGCGGAGATCTTCGTCTTGTGGTACCCGTCCTTCTCCGAGATCGGGTCCGTGGTCCACGCGGGCGCCCAGCCTTCGTTGTTCGAGCCGGCGCCGACGCCATTGGCCCCGAAGCCGATGACGTACGCTCCTTGCCACCGGTAGCCGTAGCCCGTGTTGTAGATGACGAGCTCCCGCTCGTTGTGGTTGAGCTTGTACTCGGCGCTCGTGACGCCATCCCACTCGTCGTTCGCGGCCGTGCCGCGGGCGCGGCTCGTGACGGTCCCGAAGAACACGTCGTTCGCAGCGTCGCCGTCCCAACCGTCGTTCTGGATGAACTTGTCGCCGTTGAGGTCCGACCATGCGCCGTACAGGACAAAGGACTGGTATCCGGGGCCGTTGTAGAAGTGCTCGCCCTCGAGTGCGTTGTGCACGACCATGATGTCGAGCACCGGGTCCGCGACGCCGCCCATGCTCGCGCGGTGGTTGATCACGAGGACGGGCGCGGCCCCGTTCGTGTCCGTCTGCGAGATGGCCGCAGGGACGTTGGTCGCGTCGGCCGGGTAGCTCACGGGGCCGTAGCGGGTCCTCGCGACGAAGTCGCCGCCCGACGTGGACGGCGTGGCCTCGTCGGCCATGTTCGTGAAGTCGGTCGCCGGGGTCATGAACGTGCTCGCCGCAAGGGCGGTCGGAGACAGTAGTACTAGCGTAGTGATGGTCGCAAGCAGGGCTCGCATGGCGGGCCTCCCGTTCCGGCAGATGGTTAGTGGGACCATGAGCCTTTCTAGCACCCTGCACGGGAGGGTGCCTCGTGGAGGGGTGTCGCCCCTCCCGGAGACAGTCTGAGGAGAGCGTTTTCGTGGGGTCGGTCGAGGGGGGTCCCTTTCGGGTGATGGCGACGGTCCGGTGGCGCGCTGCGGCGGCCGCGAAGCGTCAACCACCAAGGCACCAAGACACCAAGGATCCGGAGGCATGGCCCGGATGCGGGGCGACCCCCTCCGTCTTCGTCTCTTGGTCTATTCGCCTCTTCGACGACTTCGCTCCCGTCAGACCTGATGCCTGTGCGCGGCACAGATGTTCGACCCGAGTGACGCAGATGAAGAGACCAAGAGGCGAAGAGGCGAAGCCTCGGTGCCTGGCACTGCGCCTCAGGTCCACGAAGACCACGAACCTTCACGAACATCACGAACCTCCCAGTGGAATTCGTGGAGTTCGTGACGTCTCGTGGTCTTCGTGGCCTTCCGGCGGCTCGCAGAGAAGGGTCCACTCCGAGGCGGCGCATCGCCGCGGCTCCACGGCCTCGGCCGCATGAAGCGTCACGCTGACCAAGAGCACGAAAAGAAAAGGCGCCCGGGCCGACCCTTCGGCCGGCCCGGATGCGGGACGTTGATGCGGCGGCGCTTGCGGGGCCGCCGCTTCGTTCGCTCGGTTAGACGGCCCAGCTCTCGTAGAGCTCGCTGTCGTGCGTGCACTCCTTCTGGCCACCGGCGCCGATCACGCCGTTGTTGTGCGTGACGCAGACGCCCGTGTTACCGCCGCCCTGCAGGATGTTGGCGGTGGCGAGGACGTCGAAGTCCGCGTTGCCCGCCGGGAGCAGGACGAACGTGTCCGGGAAGTGCTCGCTCGGGTCCGCCGAGTCGCACGTCATGCGGATGTCGATCGGCCCGTCGTCCACGAGGCGGTCGACGTCGTTGTCGTCCGTGACGTCGTTGATCGCGGGGCGCGTGTGGTCGTTGCCCGCCGCGTCGCCGTCGCCCATGAGGTAGGCGCCGCGCGGCCAGACCTGGCCCGTCGTCTGCGGCGTGAGGCGGACGATGAAGTCCGAGCACACCGGCTTGTACTCGACGGTGCCGTCCGTCCCGAGCGGGAACTCGTTCGGGTCGTCGTCGTTCCCGCAGTCGCGGAGGTCGTCGCAGCCGTTCGCCACGTCCTCGTTGCTACCCTCGTGGTCCGTGATGAAGCCGTTCGCGTCCTCGTCGAACCAGAGGCCGAACTGCGCGAACACGAACATCGTACCCGGCGCGACGCCGTAGTTGTCCGTGCCCGGCTTCATCGTCACGCCCTGCGCGCCCCAGCCGCAGGCGCCGAAGATGATGAACGCCGGGAGCGGGGCGTAGCAGCCGCTCTGGACGCTGATGTCCAGGTACGGGTGCCAGCCGGCCGTGTAGTCGAACGAGTTGCTGCCGAATCCGTCGGGCGCGAGCGGGCCCTCGTAGATCGAGGGGAAGATCACGTCGTCTACCTGGCCTTGGGTCTGCGTCGTCGTCGCGTCGAGGTCGTCGAGCGCGCCGACATCCGGGACGGTGTCGTCGATGATGGCTTCGACCGCTTCGACCTGCGTGTCGACGGCCGACGACGTCGTGTTGCCCGTCTCGACCGCGTTGCGGTAGACCGGCAGCACGTTCGTCGCGTAGAGCGACTGGAGCGCGGGGTCCGTGCTCTCGTAGATGTCGACGTCGTAGGGCTGCTTCTTGTTCCCGTTCGCGTCGAGCGTCGTGTCGACCGGGTCGTACTGGCGGCAGCCGTCGACCGTGAGGTCGCAGCCCGCGAGGCTCTCGAGCACGAGCGCGCCGAGGTACGTCTCCCAGATGTTGGTGACGATGAGGTTCTGGTCGTAGTTGCCCTCGTCGAAGCCGAGGATGATCTTCGTCTTGTGGTAGCCGTCGTTCTCGGTGATCGGGTCGAACGTCTCCATCGGGTCCCATCCGTCGTGGTCGGAGCCGAAGAGCGGGAAGAGCTCGAGGTCCCTCGTGTCCTGCGTGCCGGGCTCGTATTGGCCGCTCCAGCGGTAGCCGTAGCCCGTGTTGTAGATGACGAGCTCGCGCTCGCTGTGGTCGCCGCCTTCCTTGTACTCGGTGGAGGTGATGCCGTCCCACTCGTCGTTCGCGGCCGTGCCCTTCGCGCGGCCGGCGACGCCCGCCGTGAAGAAGACGTCCCCGTCGGGGTCGTCGTCCCACTGGTCGTTCTGGATGAAGCCGTCCTCGTTGAGGTCCGACCACATGCCGTAGAGGGCGATCGCCTGGTACCACGGGCCGGTGTAGTCCTTGCCCGTGGCCGCGCCGTAGACGGTGTTGACGGCCATGATGTCGAGGACCGGGTCCGCGACGCCGGCGAAGCTCGTCTTCTGGTTGAGGACGAGGACGGGCGACGCGCCGTTGCCATCGAGCTGGTCCATGGCGGCCTTCACGTTGGTCGCGTCGGCCGGGTAGGACGTCGGGCCGTACCGCGTGCGGTACTGGAAGTCGTCGCCCGCGGTCGACGGGGTGTATTCCTCGCTCATCTCCGTGAAGTCGGTGAGCGGGGTCATCCACGTGGACGCGGCGAGCGCGGCGGGGGACAGAAGAACGAGCGTCGTCAGGGTTGCGAGTAGGGACCGCATGGCGGGCCTCCCGTTCCGCGCACGCCTCTACGAACCTTGACCTTTTCTTGTCCCGGCCTAGAGTAAACGAGTGTCCGGAGGCGTTGCTTCGTTGAGATGTCCTCGTGGAGCGAGCGTCAAGCGCAACCTGGACGCGACACAGCATGGCAGGCTCAGTGGCATGGGAGGTCTGGGAGTTTCCTCGCGGTTCCGGTCTCGGATCCGAGCGCCTCGATTCCGGGTTCCTTGCTGGCTGGCCAGGCAAGGCGGAAACCACCAAGACACCAAGGCACCAAGGTTTCGGGAACATGGCCCGGATGCGGGACGAATCCCGGAGCTCTTCGTGCCTTGGTGGTTCAGCTCGGCATGGCCCGCGAGCGGCGGCACCAGGTTCGGCTCGGCAGCGAGTGGTGCGACGAGGATCCCACGCCGACCCGCCTGGCCCTGGCCCTGGCCCTGGCCCTGGCCTTGCGCTTGCGCTTGCGCTTGCCCTTGCCCTCGTCCCCCGCTTACGACCCGAAACCGCTCTGGGGTGCTTCGCAACCCTTAATAAGCCCCGCAGGGTTAACGGTGTCAGACACGCGTCAGACAAGAGACGCCTGTTAGTCGCTGGGTAGCTGACAGCGGGCCGACGGGCGTCCGTCGGGCGGCAGCAAGGTGCCTGACGACCGGCAGACGACGGGTGGACGCGCGTCGGTGGGTTCGCATGGCGGAAGAAGTTCGAGTGACCGTCCGGATCTCGGCGCGGGACCTCGCGGACATCGACGTGTTCGTGAGCACCGGCGAGTTCCGCGACCGATCCGACCTCATCCGCAAGGCGATCAAGGACTACCTCAACAGCCGGGCCAAGGAAGTCCTCGAGTCCATGAAGGCGCGACAAGCCCTCGTCGCGGAGGCGCAGGCCTTCGCGAACAACGAGGCGCTCGTCGCGGCCCAGAAGGAAGCCATCGAGAAGCTCACCCGGAAGTAGGTCGACACGTGGGACCCGGACGGTCAGGGATGCCCTGTCCGGGTCGAGGACCCGCGGCCGCGAAAGCGCGCCGCGGGAAGGGATGCACGCAGGACCGTTCGAAGGTCCCCTCTCACCCAGGCCAGGGTGGGCTTTGCCGGAAGCCTACGTCCGGCTCAGCACGGAACCGAGGAGTGATGGGATGGAGTCGATCATCGCGAGCGCAATGAAGTACGGGGCACCGGCGGCCGCTGCGACCCAGGTCGAGAAGGAGAACGACTTCGAGGCCTTCGGCGAGCCCAAGATCATCATCGTGGGCTGTGGCGGAGCAGGCAACAACACGATCAACCGCCTGCACAAGCTCGGCGTCAAAGGCGCCGAGACGATCGCCATCAACACCGACAAGGTGCACCTCGACATCATCGAGGCGGACAAGAAGCTCCTCATCGGCAAGTCGATCACGCGCGGCCTCGGCGCCGGCGGCTACCCCGAGGTTGCCGAGCGGTGCGCCGAGATGGCGCAGGGCGCGATCGAGGAGCTCCTCGAGGGCGCCGACCTCGTGTTCATCACCGCCGGCATGGGCGGCGGCACCGGCACGGGCACGGCCCCGACGGTCGCCAAGATCGCGAAGAAGAAGGGCGCCATCGTGATCGGCATGGTCTCGACGCCCTTCAACGTCGAGCGCGCGCGCCTCGTCAAGGGCGAGGACGGCCTCAACAAGCTCCGCGGCGAGGCGGACACGGTCATCGTGCTCGACAACAACCGCCTGCTGAAGTACGTCCCGAACCTGCCCATCGACCAGGCGTTCAGCGTGATGGACACGCTCATCGCCGAGACGGTCAAGGGCATCTCCGAGACGATCACCCAGCCCTCGCTCATCAACCTCGACTACGCCGACGTCCGCACGATCATGGGCTGCGGCGGCGTCGCGGTCATGCTCTACGGCGAGGCCAAGAGCACCGACCCGCAGAAGGTCGTCCACGAGGCGCTCAACCACCCGCTCCTCGACGTCGACTACCGCGGAGCGACCGGGGCGCTCGTCCACATGACGGGCGGCCCGGACCTCAGCCTCAGCGCGGCGGAAGCCGTCGCGCAGAACCTGACGTACGAGCTCGACAACCGCGCGAACGTCATCTGGGGCGCGCGCATCCTCCCGGAGTTCGAAGGCCGCATGCGCGTCATGGCCATCATGACGGGCATCCAGAGCCCGCAGATCTTCGGCAAGGATGCGGCGCCGGCGAAGTCGCCGGTGGCGCACGGCAAGACGAACTTCACGACGGTCCCGGTCCAGGAGCGCACCGCCAGCAACGGCGGCCGCTTCGGCGGCTCGGACCTCCCGTGGGTCGGGTAGACGCGAAGCGTCTCCGATCCGAGAACTAGCCTCCGTCCCTCGGGGCCGGGACCGTGTGCGCGGTCCCGGCCCGGAACGCGCGAGGTCTCGCCGAGGCGGCCGGTTCGAGCCGGCGCTGCGGTCTCGTACAGTGGCGTCCACCGTGCCCTTCGGGCACGGTGCGTGTCCACGCGGCCTGCGGGCCGCGCGGACACAACACCTCGCCGAGGCGGCCGGTTCGATCCGGCGCTGCGGTCTCGTACAGTGGCAACACCTCGCCGATGCGTATGGATCATCCCAGCGCACCGGTGTCAAAGGTCCGACCCCCCTACGGGTCCCTCCGGGGTCGTCCCCGGGGGCCCGTCTCGAACGTCTCCCCCGTATCGGGCCGACGGTTCACTCCGAAGGTCCGGTCTGCTTCGCAGCGCTAGCGCTGACGCTGGCGCTGGGGCAAGGGAGCGCGAGGGTCGAGGGCGAGGGAGGGCTGGCGCGGGGGCCAGGGAGGGCTCGGGCGAGGGCTTCGCTCGTGGCGCGACATCGCACGAGAGAACCCCGCCCGCGCGTCCTCTCGCGCCTTGCGGAGCCGGAGACTCTCTCGCCGTGACGCCATATGCTCTCACTGCGCCTCACCTTGACGCGTCCTGCAGGACCCCCCTCTATCCTGCACAAACGTCAAATGGCCCAGGACCATTCGTGAGCCGCTCGGTGGCCCGGCAACTGGGGCGCTGCGGTCCACGAGCTGGGGTATCGATATGACACTGACCAAGCGCAAGGTAGTGAGAGCTTTGGCCGTCGTGACGGCGCTGGCGTTCCTCGCTGGCGCGGCGCTTCCCGCGATCGCCGGCTCCGAGAACAACGTGGGCAGGCACGCCTACAAGTTCAACATCATCGGCCGGCCCAACGACTGGAACGGCGACGACTCGAACGCCAACACGAAGACGATCTTCATCGGCCTGAACTCCTACGAGGGCGAGGGCACGATCTGCGAGGAGGAGTCCGGCGTGACCGACGACGTCGCGGGCGAGAACGTCTTCACGGTGGAGCCGGTCGCGAACGAGCGCCTGTACTTCACGGGCACGACCGACGGCTCGTTCTACGTCATCGACCGCGACGCGACCGACGGCAGCGCCCGCATCGCGATCCCGGAGACGAGCGGCACCGGCGGCTACGACGTCTGGCTCCGCATCCTCGGCAAACCCGGCGGCTGCCTCGACGCGGACGGGTTCGCCGAGGCGGACCTCGACGAGGACGGCGTCACGGACCACTGGTTCTTCTCGGGCCACCTCGACGCGAACCGCAAGTCCGGCGTCCCGGGCAAGGTCAACATCAACGACATGTTCGACGTCTGGGTCTGCGTCGCGGTCGACATCGACGGCGTCTGCACGGACTACGACGAGATCTCCGTGTTCGACGACATGTTCACGGACTACTTCTGGAACCTGAACAACCAGGGCCTCCGGAACATGCAGATGATCTTCTACGGCTGAACGGCCGGCCGAAGAACGGCCCGGGCGCGCGGCGCCCGGGTCTACCGCTTTCTCTTCACCCTGACCGTCCGAGCCCAGGCCAGGCGGGCGAGGGACGAGACCGCGACCGCCACCGAGAACGACCGATCCGGAACCGGTCTCGCGAGACACCTCAAACCGTCTCCATCCTCTGCCGACCCTGCGCGCCGCCGGCGCGCCCGTGGAGGACTGTCCTTGAACAAGCTGTGGATCCTGCCCGTCGCCCTGCTCACGATCGCCCCATTCGCCGCTGCGACCCCGGCGTCCCAGACCGGCAGCGGGAACGGCGCGCTCTACCTGTCGTGCGTGACGTTCACCGCCTCGGCCGGCACCGCGTTCACCCTGACGAGCACCGACGGGGACTGGGACGCGTTCTTCAACGACGCGGCGGCGACGTTGTTCCAGTCCGTCGGCGACGAATCCGGGACGGTCCCGGCCGACGCGACGAGCGTGGATGCATGCCTCTGGGGCGCGAACGACCCGACGGGCTTCGGAGCGCCGATCCCGAGCCTCGGCTCGACCGTGACGTACACGGACGGCTGAGCCGCGCGCTCACCGCAGCGCGCCGCGTCGTGCGAGCACGAGGTCCGCGACCTGGCGCAGGTCCAGCAGCGGGTCCACCACGTCGTCCGCGGCGTTCGACACCGCCGCCGACGAGGGGTTCACCGCGATCGAGTACCCGACGCGCTGGAAGACCGGGATGTCGTTCGCCCCGTTCCCGACGTGAGTCGTCTCCGAGGGCTCCACGCCGTTCGCGGCGAGCCAGGCCTGCAGGTTCGCCCACTTGTCGAGGCGCAGGTCGAGGTCCTCGGTGACGCGCCCCGCGTGGAGGCGGCACGGGCTGCAGACGAGGTCCTGCACCCCGAGGTCGACGGCCGCGCGCGCGAGGAACTCCGGCTGGTCCGTCGTCAAGATCACGGTGAGGCCCGCGCCGCGCATCGCCTCGATGCCCTTCCGGATGCCCGGCGTCCAGGCCTTCGTCTCCCGCAGCACGCGCCGGCACTCGTCCACGGAGCGGCCGACGAAGAACGGGAAGTCGTGCCGATACGCGGCCTCGAGCGTCATCGTGCCCGCGACGTACGCCGCGTAGCTCACCCGCAGCGGCGCGCCGAAGCCGAGCGCGTCGGCGACGACGTTGAAGATGGCCGGGTGGATGAGCGTGCCGTCCAGATCCAATGAGACGACTTTCATCGTCACACGGCGGACCCCGGCGCCCGGAGTTGAACCCACCGGTCCGCGCCGGGCGCACGTTCATGACCGCCCTGGAGCTCTCTCGGTGCGGTCGCCGTGGCGGACTAAGTGTTCACGGTCGGGAGGGTCGTGAACGCCGCGAGCGGCCTCGTCCTCGTCGCGTTCGGGCTCGCCGTGCTCGGCGTGCGGCCGCGCCGGCGGGTGAACGTGCTCCTTGCCACGTACTCCTTCGGTCTCGGCCTGTCGTTCGTCGGCTTCAACCTGCTCGGCCCCGGCCACCCCCTCAAGAGCACGGCGCACCTCGTCGAGGCCCTCGCGTTCGCCGTCGCCGGTGCATCGGCGATCGGGCTCGGCCTCGCGTTCCCGCATCGGTTGCGCGGCAGGGTCGCGCTGGCGCCGTCGATCGTCGCGTCGCTCGCGTTCCTCGCGACCGTCCCGGCGCTCCTCGGGCACTCGCGCCTTCCCGGCGGCGACGTCGACGGACCGCTCTTCGTACGCAACATCGGGGCCGGGTTCGCGTTCTTGGCCCTCGCGTTCCTCGCGCTCGCCTCCGTGCTGCGCTTCGCGGGGCTCGTCGCGGCTCCGCCGCGCGAGCGGCGCGTCGTCGCGCTCTTTGCCGCGGCGATCCTCGTGTACCCGGCAGGCTTCACCGTCCGGTACGCGGTCGACCCGGGCCCGGTGCAGCGTGCGGGGTTCCTGTTCCTCGCATTCCACGTGATCATCGCGGCTGCATGGCTCGTCATCGGCCATCGCGTGCGCGATCCGCGCCCGGCGAGGACGGTCGCTTGGACCATCCTCGCGTCCTCGCTCGCCGGCCTCGCGACGGTCGCGGCGTCGGACGACCCGGAGACGGACGGATTCGCGGGCGTCGCGCGCCTCGTCAGCGTCCTCCTGCTCGCCTACGCCATCCTCCGCCACCAGCTCCTCGGGATCGACGTGAAGCTGCGCTGGACCGTCAGCCGCGGCACGCTCGCGGCCGTCTTCCTCGCGGTCTTCGTCGTCGTCTCCCAAGTCGCGGAACAGGTCCTCTCGACGCAGTACGCCTCCTCGCAGGCGGCATCGCCGCGGGCCTCCTCGTCTTCGCCATCTCTCCGCTCCAACGCCTCGCCGAGAACGTCGCCTCGCGCGCGGTGCCGGGCGTCGACACGGGCGGCCGTCGCACCGGCGCCCAGATGGACGAGGCCTACCGATCCGCGCTCGCCCTGGCTCTCGCCGACGGCGTCGTCACGCCCGACGAGGAGCGCCACCTCGCGCGCCTCGCGCAAGGCCTCGGCCTCACGCACGAGCGCGCGCTCGAGCTCCGCGACGAGACCATGCGCGCTGGCGCTGGATAGGCTCTTAGCCGAAGGCACCCTTGCCGCGCCGATGGAGCCCTCCCGCGTCGTCGCCGAGGCCGTCGACCGCGGCGCTTCATACGCCGACTGCCGGCTGCAGGAGATCGCGTCCTCCGAGGTCGAATGGCGCGACGGGGAGATCCGCCGCGCTGTGCGCGGCCGCGAACGCGGCATCGGCGTGCGGGCCCTCGTCGCGGGCTCATGGGGCGTCGCGTCCACGAACCGAATCGACGACGCCTCCGTCCTCGCCGCCGTGGACGCTGCCGTGCGATCCGCGCGCGCCGTCGCGAAAGGCTCGCGACACAAAGTGCGCCTCGCGCCCGCGCGCGCTGAGACCGGGCGCGCCGCATGGACGCCGCGACGCGACGCGCTCGCGGTGCCGCTCGACGAGGCCGCGGCCCTGCTCTACGCCGCAGGCAAGGCCGCGGCCGAGACCCCGACGACGGCCTCCGTGCGGCTCGCGCTCGAGGCGTCGAGCGCGATTACGCGGTTCGCGTCGAGCGAAGGCGCGGACCTCACCACCGTCGTCCCGCATCTCATGCTCCAGATCGACCTGACGGCGCGCGGCGAGGGCCGCATGGTCGCCTACCGCGCACGCCTCGGGGGCACCGGCGGGTGGGAGATCGTCGACGACGGCAAGGCCGAGGCGAAGGCGCGGGAGGCCGCGGAAGGCGGCGCGCGCATCCTCCGCGCCCCGCCCGCGCCCTCGGGACGCATGACGGTCGTGGCCGACCCCGACCTCTCCGGCGTCTTCGCGCATGAGGCGATCGGCCACGCGTGCGAGGCCGACCTCGTGCTCGCCGGAGAGTCCCTTCTCGCCGGACGCATCGGCGAACGCATCGGCAACGACCTCGTGTCGATCGTCGACGACGGGAACCTAGCGGGGGCGTTCGGCTCCCTCCCCTACGACGACGAAGGCGTCCGCGCAGGCCGCAAGGCGCTGCTCACGAAAGGCATCCTCACCGCGTTCATCCACTCGCGCGAGACGGCCGGCGAACTCGGCCACGAGCCGAACGGCGGCGCGCGCGCCGAATCCTACGCAGCGAGGCCGCTCGTCCGCATGTCGAACACGCTCATCGAGCCCGGCGACCTCACCCTCGAGGAGATCCTCGAGGGCGTGGATCACGGCGTCCTCGCGCGCGGCACGCGAGGCGGGCAGGTCGACGTCGCGAAGGGCTCCTTCCAGTTCAGCGCGCAGGAGGCCGTCCTCATCGAGAAAGGCGAGCTCACGACCCCGCTCTCGGACGTGAGCTTCAGCGGCAACATCCTCGAGACGCTCCACGCGATCGACGGCGTCGGGCGCGACGCGCGGCTCGCGAGCCCCGGCATCTGCGGCAAGGGGCAGATGGTGCCCGTCGGCGACGGCGGGCCGCACATCCGGATCCGTGACTGCCTCGTGGGAGGTGGCGCGTGATGGGACGCGTCGCGCGGCAGGTCGCGAGGCCTTCGAAGGCTTCAAAGGGTTCGAAAGGCGCGAATGGATCGAAACGCTCGAAACGCACGAAGGGTTCGATCCGCACGCAACGTGCCACAGGCGCCGCGACGCCCGACCTGGTCTCCCTCGCCGGCCGCACGCTCGACCGCGCGCTCGCGCTCGGCGCGGACGCGGCGGAGGCGTTCGCGTTCCGCGAGGCGGGTTGGTCGGTGGACGTCGAAGGAGGCCGTGTGGCGTTCGCAGAGCGCGGCGAGGACGCGGGGGTGGGCGTGCGGCTCTCGCGCGGGGGCCGGCTCGGGTTCGGGTTCTTCTCCGACGAGGCGGACCTCGACGCGGCGCTCCGGGAGGCGCTCGGCACGCTCGGCAAGCTCCCGCGCAAGGAATTCACCTTCCCCGGCCGGCGGGCGATGCCTGTCGTCGCGGGGACGCACGACAGGAGGGTAGCCTCGTGGGGGGCGGAGGAAGGGGTCTCCCACGCGCGCGCGCTCATCGGCGGCGCGAAGGAGGCCGCGCGGGGCGTCTTGGTCGCGGGGGGCGGGGTCGCGTGGAGCGAGTCCGAGGTCGCGATCGCCAACAGCGAAGGCGTGCGCGGAGCGTGGCGCGGGACGCAGGCGGGCGCGAGTCTGCACGCGGTCCTGCGCGACGGCGCGACGTCGACGGGTTTCGAGTACGCGGTCTCGCGCCGCGCGGACGTGGACCATGCCGCGGTCGGACGCGAGGCAGCGCGTCTCGCGAAGGCGTCGCGGAGGCCGAAGAAGGCCCCGGAGGGAGCTCTCGCGGTCGTGTTCCGTCCGACCGCCCTCGAGGGGCTCCTGGAGACGCTCGTGCTCGGGGCGTTGTCGGGCGACGCGGCGCGGTCGGGGCGCAGCGTGTACGCGGAGCGCCTCGGCGAGCGCGTCATGCCGGCGGGCGTGTCGCTCGTCGAGGACGGGCGCCTCGCGGGGGGCCCGAACTCGGCGCCCTTCGACGACGAGGGCGTGCCGTCGCGTCGCGTACCGCTCGTCGACGGGGGCGTCCTGCGCGCATACCTCGACGACGTCGCCGGGGGCCTCGCGGCCAAGGGGAAGTCCACGTCGAGCGCGATGCGGGCGGACCGGATGGACTCGGAGCGCAGCTGGCGTTCGCCGCCGCGCGCGAGCGGGCGCAACATCGTGCTCGCGGGGCGAGGGAAGCCGCTTGAGGCGCTCGTCGCGGACGTCCGGAGTGGCCTCGTCGTGCACGACGCGCTCGGCGCGCACACGGCGAACCCGGCAAGCGGGGACTTCAGCGTGAACGCGAGCGTCGTGTTCGCGATCGAGGACGGGGAGGTCGTCCACGCGTGCCGTCCGGTGATGGTCGCGGGCAACCTCCCGCGCGCCTTCGCGGATGTCCGCCTCGGCGACGACCGGCGCGCGCTCTCGGGGGCCTTTACGCCCGCGGCATTCCTCGTGCCTTCGGTGCGACTCGACGGGATCCGCGTCGCCGCGGGGTAGGCGCGTCCAACCGAACCACCAATAAGCCCAGGAGGCGCTCCGCCGCCCGTCCTTGGTGCACCGTTCCCCTCGTGCCGGTGAAAGGCGAACCCTTAAGTGGCCCCGCTCGAACCGGTCGGGCGTTGCCGCCCCTGGAGAGGTGAGCGAAGCGTGGAGCCCCGGCGCCGTCTAAGGAGGGCGGTCCTCCTCG
>DATDQL010000121.1:0-2759 GCA_035292305.1 Thermoplasmatota archaeon | reverse complement strand
CGGTGCGCGCAGGGCGATGGGGATGCTCGCGGCGGCGACGAGCGGCGTCGCGAGGAGGATGACCTCCGCACCCGCCGCGAACCCGCCGTGCGCGAGGTGCTCGAGATGCGCGACCCCGTCCCAGCCCGAATGCCAGAGACTGAAGACGAGGAGCCCGAAATGGATGAGGAGCCATCCGGTTCGGCGTCCGGGGTCGGGTTCGCGCGAGGCGGCGAGGGCGAACGCGAAGGCCGAGAGCGCGAGGGACAGCACCATGGTGGCTCCACCGAGGACGACCCACGGGCCGGCGGGATCCGCGACGTAGGCGGCCCAGATGGCGAGCGCCCCGGCGCCGCAGACCCAGGCCGCGGCGCGCGGCGCTCGCGAACCGCGACGCGTCAGCGCCGTCACGGTGAACGCGAGGGCCGTGAGGGGGGCCGCGAACGCGAAGTACGGCCCCACGCGGATCGCCCAGTCGGCGAGACGCTCGGCCTCGGGGGTGTACGCGAGCCCCGTGAACGCGATCGCGCCTCCGTGCGCGACGAGGAAGACCGACAGGGTCCGCACCGCGACGCGGTCGAACAGCAACGCTTCGTCGAGGGTCAGCCTCCACAGCCAGGCGGCGAGCCCGAAGGTCACGAGGCCGGCCGCGATGTCCGGCACGACCCAAGCGACAGACAGCGCCGGGGTCGCGGCCACGCCGCCGCACTCGTCGGGAGGGCGATGAGCCTTCCGGCGCGCGGCCACCATGGTTTATGACAGCGGGCGTGCCTGGGGAATCCGGCTGGTCACCGAGGCGATGGCGTCGAGGAACGTCGCCGACGCGGAGGACGAGTTCCTCGCCGCGATCGGCAAGGGCCGAGGCATCCGATGACGTTGCACGGTTCGGGCTACGTCGGCCTCGCGAGCTCGGCGGCGCTCCTCGCGATCGCGTCCGTCGTGTTCTTCACAGGGCCGTCGCGCATCGTGAACCGACGCCTCGCGCTGCTGCTCTTCGTGGCCGCCGCCGAGCTCGTCACCGGGACGTGGTCGCTCGCACCGTTCATCGAGGATCCCGGGACGATGTACGGCGTGTACGCGGTGCATATGACGGCAGGCACCGCGCTGCCGTTCCTGTACTTCGCGTTCCTTGGTCACGCGTTCGATTCCGCGGTCACGCGGGTCTTGCGGCGACGCGGGACGACGCTCGCGCTCTGGGGAGGCGCGCTCCTCTCGGCGGCCCTCTTTCTCGCCTTCCTCCCGAAGTTCCTCCCCCCGGGGGACTGGACCATCGGCAGTCCCCTGTGGCAGACGTTCCCTCCGTCGGACTCCTGGTTCGCGCCGTGGACGAGCTACGTCGCGCTCTCGTTCCTCGCGACGTTCGCCATCGCCTTGCACGCGTTGTTGACGACACGGCACGCCGACCGCCGACGCCGGCTCAAGGCCTACGTCCTCGCGTTCGGCGTCTGGGACCTGAGCATGGTCCTGAATTTCTTCGCGTTCTCCGGGATCCTCTTCGGGCCGCGCACCGCGACCGTCATCCAGATCACCGGCCCCGCGGTCTACGCGACCGCCCCGCTCGTCTTCTCCGTCGTCCTCGCCTACGGGATCCTGCGCACGCAGCTCTTCGACATCGATCTCCGCCTCAAGTGGACGCTCAGTCGCGGGACGGTCGCCGCCGTGTTCCTTGGCGTCTTCTTCGTCGTCGCCACGATCACGTCGGAGTTCCTCACCGGCCGCTACGGATTCGCGCTCGGCGGCGCCGCCGCCGGCATGCTCCTCTTCGCGCTCGCCCCGCTCCAGAGGTTCGCCGAACGCTTGAGCGACCGCGCGATGCCGCGCGTCCAGGACACGGCCGAGTACCGCACCGTCCGGAAGCGTGAGGTGTACCGCGCCACGGTCGAAGGCGCCATGCAAGACGGCGTCGTTTCGGACCGCGAGCGCGACATGCTCGCGCGGCTCCAGGACCAGCTGGGGCTCAGCGGGACGGAAGCTCGCGAGATCGAACAGGAAGCGTCGATGGCCGCGAGCGGCCGCGCGGCGAACGCGGGGGTGGCGTGAACGGGCCGGCCGGCGGGGCGAGATTCAATACGTCGCGGTCTCGAGCCCAGGCACGCGCGCGAAATGCTTCACGTTCCGGGTGAGGACGGGCAGCCGCTCGACGAGGGCGATCCCCGCGACCTGCGCGTCCACGGGGTCGATCATGCTCCCGCGGCGAATGAGGTTGCCCGAGGTCTCGCCCGCGCGGGAGGCATGCACGCGCGTGAAATCGAGCACCGTGTACCCCTCGAGCACCGCGTCGACGCGGGCGCGTTCCGAAGGGGGGCGGTCCGCGCGCTCGATCCCTTCTGCAAGCTCGAAGATCACGGGAGTGGGGATCCAGAGCACCGCGCCGGTGGCCTCGAGACGCTCCACCTCGGCCTTCGCCTCGGCGTCGCCCCGCAGGAGGTCCACGAGGAGCGTCGTGTCGACGATCACACACCCAGCTCCCGTTTCCGCCGCGCGAGCCGGTCGAGGCGGTTCTGCTCGATCGCCTCCATGACGGCCCGCCCCGCCTCCGCGGACATCGTCCCCGCGAGATCGGTCAGGGAGCGGCGGCGTGTGAGGCGACGCACGACGTCGCTGAACGACTCGTCGGGCCGTTTCATCGCCGCGAGGGCGTCGTACGCGTCTTCCGACAGCGAGATCGTCCGGGCCGGCATCGACTATGTGTATGTCGTTTCTGTGTATATCGATTGTGGCCTCTCGGTGCGTCTGGGGGTGGCGTGAACGGCATTCGTCTGGAACCCGTGGGCTGTCCC
>DATDQL010000120.1:0-2114 GCA_035292305.1 Thermoplasmatota archaeon | reverse complement strand
CGACGCGCGCGCTCGACGAGGGGATGGACGTTCCTGCCTTCGCGGCTGCGGTCGCGACCCGAGCCCGTGACGCGCTTGCTCCCGCGGTCGCCCTCGGGTCCGCGCACGACGTCGTCCTGTCCCCGTGCGGCATCGGACAGCTCGTCCGCATCTTCGCGGCGAGCCTGTCGGCGCGCGCCGTGCGGGACGGCCGGAGCCCGCTGCGCGGGCGCCTCGGCGAGCGCGTCGCGTCCGACGGCGTCACGCTCTGGGACGAGCCGGCCTGCGGCAAGCTCTCGCAGGTGATGCGGTTCGACCACGAAGGGGTGCCGACGCGCGCGATCGCGCCCGTGAAGGACGGGCGGCTGGAGGCGTTCTACTACGACGCCGCAACCGCCATCGAGGAAGGGGTCGAGCCCAACGGGCACGGAGTGCGCGTCCACGGATGGTCGGGGTCGGTGGGGCCGGGCGCCATCCATCTTCGTCTCGAAAGCGGGGCCGCCACGGACGACGTCCTCCTGGACGGGGACGCGGGCGCCGTCGTCCTCCCCGACCCGCTCGCGGGCGTGTTCACGGCGAACCCCGCGACGGGTGACTTCAGCGTGACGTCGCCGTACGGGTTCCGCGCCTCGCGCGGCCGCGTCGAGGGGCCGCTCCCGCCGCTCGTCGTCGCAGGAAACGTCCACGACATCCTCCGCCGCGTCTCGGCCGTCGGTCGCGTCGCCCGCCACGTGCCGGAAGGCGTGTTTCCCTCCGTCCGTCTCGGGGGGATCACGTGCACGGCCTGATCGTGCCCGCGGTCGAGCAGCCGGAGCGGTTCTTCCCGGCGGCCGTCGTGCTCAGGAAGCCGCAACTTCGCGAGCTCGACGACGGATACGGCGAGCTCTGGATGGAGCGCACCGAGACCTGGAAGCGCATCCACCCCGTCTACTTCCGCTCGCTCGAAGGCATCGCGCAAGGTCTGCCTTGGAACGAGGTCGTCGCGCGCGCGGCGAAGATCACGGGCTGGCCAGAGTCGGGCGTCGACTCCGTCGCGCGCCGAACGCTGTGGACCCTTCACGGCTGGGGCTACGTCGAGATCCCGCTGGAGGAGCCTCCGGCCGTGTTCCACGGGCGCTACGCGCGCCTGAAGAAGCTCGGGAGCGGCGGCTTCGGCGTCGTGCACCTCTGCGAGGACCTGCAGGACGGCCGCCGCCGGGTCGCGGTGAAGCACGGATGGGGCGTCAAGCACGACATCGCGGACAGCCAACGATCGATCGTGCGCGAGATGGAGATCCTACGCTCGCTCGACCACCCGGGCGTCCCCCGGCTGCGGGACACGTTCGAGATCCGCGGACTCGTCCACATCGTCCGCGACGCCGTCGACGGCCGCCCGTTGGACCGCGCCGCTCGGGAACCTGGCGCCGACGCGGTGCTGCGGATCGACATGCTCCGCCAGGTCGCCGAGGTCCTCGATCACCTCCACCGCCGCGGGTTCGTCCTCGTCGACATCAGCCCGGGCAACTTCCTCCGAGGGACCGACGGGAAGGTCGTGGTGATCGACGTGGGCTCGGCGCGCCCCCTCGACGACGGTCGCGCGACCGTCCATGGCGCTCCCGGCACCCCGGGTTACGTCCCCCCCGAATTCCTCGACCGGATGCCGGGAGAGCGCGCGTACGCCTCACCGGCCTCGGACGTCTTCTCCCTCGGGCGGATCGCGTACGCCCTCCTCGCGGGCCGCCGGCCTCGCAAGAGCTGGCGACACCCCGCCCTCATGGAGGCCGTCGCGGAGCTCCGCGTCGAGGACCCGGAACGCAGATTCATCGACCTCTGTTCGCGCGACGCTCCGGCCGACCGCCCCCAGGACATGCAGGCGGCCGCGGCCCTGCTCGACGCCCTCTAGTGCCGCTTCTACACAGGTGGTCCACCTTCGGTGGCCAACCTGTGGTCAAGCGTGATGCACGCGCGCTACACCGTGCTCCGGCACGGTGAGCCTCGCCGCGCTGCTGCGCGGCTCGGCCGCACCGTGCGGCGGCACGGTGCGCTCGGCTCGAAGCCTTCGGGCTTCGCGCCTCGTCGCCCCGCGCGCCGGATGCGAGCGGGGCTAAAGGGGCTTCGCCCCGCCGCGCGTGCCGCGTGCCGTTTCCAGAGAGTAC
>DATDQL010000119.1:0-9149 GCA_035292305.1 Thermoplasmatota archaeon | reverse complement strand
AAAAGGGCCGCGATATACCTCTAAGCCAAGGCGGCGACGCACCGAAGCCGAGGCTTCGAGCGGGCCGGCTACGTGCATACCTTCCATAAAGGTTCGCGGCCGCCTCGGGATGTCCGTACCTAGTACCAGTCGACCGGCGCGCCGACGAGCACGACGTGCACGGGCTCGGCGCCGACCTCGTCGTTGATGCGGAACGTGTAGGTCCCGGCCGGGGCGCGGACCTTGTCGCCTTCGCCGAGCGCGGACCAGAGCGACGGCCCTGCGAGACGGGAGCACGTGACGAGCGGCCCGGCGGCGAACGCGCCCGTGCAAAGCGCGATGTTGTCGCCGTACATGTCGCCGGCGGGCGGCGCGGTCGGCGAGGTGCCGCGGAAGGATTCGAGCACGGCGACCTGGTCGCTGCTGACGAACGAATTGATCGTGCCTCTCGGCAGGACCTTGTCGAGCTTGACGTCGCGCGCGACGCTCGCGCCCGCGAACGCGGTGGCGGCGACGTCGGCACGGACGCCCGTGAAGTCCTGATCGCTGTGACCGTACGCGCCCGTGCCGCCTTTCGTCGCGAGCGTCGTGGGTGCGGAGAACGCGAGCTTGAGCTTCGCGTCGATCGCGTTCGGCGCCGCGAGCCCGACGCGCTCCCACAAGACGGGGGCGCCCGCGCAGATCTGGCCGAACGAGACGCGGCCGCCTTTCACGTCGGCGACGACGCTGCCGACGGGCCCGACGCTCGCGAGCGTGCCGCCGTCGGTCGTGAGCGTCACGCGGAGGCCGCGGTCGGACTCGGCCCACACGATCCCGGAGACGGCCTCGCGGAACCCGCCGCCGCGGCCGACGAGCCAGAACGCGAGGAAGTCCGCGGACCGCGCGGGCGCGGTCCAGTTCCAGAAGACCGTGACCGTCGCGCACGCGACGCCCGGGGACAACGACGCCGCGGCCCAATCGTTCGTGCCCGTGAGGGCGAGCGTCGCCGTGGTCGACGCTGCGAGCACGGTGGGCGCGACGAGCGCGAGGGCGACGGCCGACGCTGCCAAGAACTGGATACGGCGCACGTTCCTCCCGCGGCACCGACGCCGTGCGGCGGCTTGAGCCTGCCTCCCGTCAGAGGCTGCGCGTGACCTTGTACGCCTCGAACGTCTTCGGCGCGACGAGCCACACCATGGCCGCCATCTGCGCCCACATGCGGTTCTCGGCCTCGTCCCAGATGAGCGAGTGCGGGCCGGAGGCGACCTCCTTCGTCACCTCATAGCCGTAGTACGCCGGGAGGCAATGGATGAACACCGCATGCGGGGTCGCGCGCGCGAAGCGTTCCTCGGTGACCGTCCAGTTCCCGAACGCGCGCAACCGCGTCTCGCGCTCGGCCTCGTCGCCCATCGACACCCACGTGTCCGTCGCGACGACGTCCTGACCCGCGTAGCCCTTGTCCGGGTCGTGGACGAGCGTGACGCTGCCCCCGCGCGCGGCCGCGAGCTTCCGCGCCTCCGCGATGTCCGTCGCGTCGGGTGAATATCCCTCGGGGGACGCGATGGTCACGTGCATCCCGGCGAGCGCGCCGCCGAAGAGATACGACGTCGCGACGTTGTTCGCGCCGTCGCCGACGTAGAGGAAACGCAGTCCCTTGACGCCGCCGAAGCGCTCGCGGAGCGTCAGGAAGTCCGCGAGGACCTGGCATGGATGCTCGTGGTCGTCGAGGGCGTTGATCACGGGGATCGCCGCATGCTGTGCGAGCTCGGCGACGTCCTCGCGCTTGAACGCGCGGTAGACCATGAGGTCCGCGTAGCGCGAGATCGTCATCGCCGTGTCCTCGATGCTCTCCCCGCCCTTTCCGAGGTGGATGTCGCGGCTCGAAAGGAACACGCTCGTCATGCCGAGCTTCGCGCATCCGAGCTCGAAGGACACGCGCGTGCGCGTCGAAGGTTTCTCGAAGATGAGGACGGCGCTCTTGCCCGCAAGCAGCGGGCGGGGGCGGCCGTCCTTGAAATCCAGCTTGAGATGGCGCGCGAGGGCGAGGATGTCGTCGAGGTCCCCGTCCACGTCGAGCATGCCGAGGAGGTCGCGCGCGGCGGCATTCGGCGGCACCTCGATGTCTTCCGATCCCTTGTCGAGCTCAGCGTTCACGGTGTGACCTCCAGCATGGACTCGGCCTTCTCGACGAGCCGCGCGCGCTCGGCGATCGCTGCCTCGAGCGTCTTGGTCTCGCCGCGCGCGGCGGCGACGGCACGACGCACGCTGTCCGGCGCGGGCCCGCCGGGTGCCGAGCGCAGGGACGCGCCACGAGCGGGGTCGCACGCCGCGCGCAGCTTTGCGTCCCATTGCGGGACGACGGAGCGCGCGTCCGCGTCCGAGAGTCCCGCGAGCGTCGTCCCGCGGCTCTCCGCGAGCGCGACGAGGCGCCCGACCGCGTGGTGCGCCTCGCGGAACGGCTCTCCTCGGCGCACGAGGGCCTCGGCGAGGTCCGTCGCCTCGAGGAACCCGTCGGCGAGGGACGCGGCCATACGATCGACGCGGGGACGGAGCCCGCGGACGACAGCCTCTGCCACGCGCACCGCCTCGACCGCCGAGGGCAGGCTCCGCAGGAGCGGCGCCTTGGCCTCCTGCAGGTCGCGGTTGTACGAGAGTGGCAGCCCCTTCAAGGTCGACGCGAGCGCGACGAGGTGGCCAAGGAGTGGGCCTGCGCGGCCGCGCAGGAGCTCGGCGGCGTCGGGATTGCGCTTCTGGGGCATGAGGGACGACCCGGTGGTGAAACCCTCGGGCAGCTCGACGAAGGCGAACTCCTTCGTCGTCCAGAGGACGAGCTCCTCGCCGAGCGACGAGAGGTGGAGGCCGGCGACGGCTGCCGCGTACGTCGCGTCGAGCGCGAAGTCGCGGTCGCTCACCGCGTCGAGCGAGTTCGCGAACGGCTCCATGCCGAGGTCGGCCGCGGTCGCGAGGGGGTCGAGCCCAAGCGTGGACCCTGCGAGCGCGCCCGCTCCGAGCGGGCTGACGTTCGCGGCGTCGAACGCAGCGACCGCGCGGCCCGCGTCGCGGTGCACGCGGAGCGCGTGCGCGTGCAGGTGGTGGCCGAGCGTGACGGTCTGCGCGCGCTGCAGGTGCGTGTAGCCGGGGAGGAGGACGTCGGCCTGCGCCTCGGCCTGGGCGAGGAGCGCGTCCTCGAGGCGCAGAAGCGCCGAAGCGAGCGCGAGCGCGTGGCGCCGCGTCCAGAGACGGAGATCGAGCGCGACCTGGTCGTTGCGCGACCGACCCGTGTGGAGCCGAGCGGCGAGCGGCGTGCGCGCCGCGAGGAGGACTTCCACGTTCATGTGGACGTCCTCGTGCTGCTCCACGAGGTGCGCGCGGCCTTCGACAAGGTCGGCGAGGACCGCGCGAAGGCCCCCGCTAAGCTCGGCGGCCTCGGCGTCCGTGAGCAGGCCGGCGCGGCGGAGCGCGCGGACGTGCGCGAGGCTGCCGAGGACGTCGTCGCGGACGAGAAGGCGGTCCTCGGAGAGGCTCGAGGAGAAGCCGGCCATGAGCGGGTCTGTGCCGCCGGAGAAGCGGCCGCCCCACGCTTGGTTCGTCGTCACTTCGGGTCCACCGGCTTGGCGTCCTTGGCCAGCTTGGCGTGGGCGCCGGTCTCGACCGGGGCCCCGAACACTCTCGAGTGGTTCGCGAGCGGCAGCCCGAAGATGTCGATGAAGCCCTCCGCGCTCGCGTGGTTGAACGTGTCCGCGGCGTCGTACGTCGCGAGGTGCTTGTTGTAGAGCGACCTCGCCGCGTCGCGGCCCGCGAGCGCGATCGAGCCCTTGTAGAGCTTGACGGTCACGTCGCCGGTGACGTGCTCTTGCGACGTCGCGACGAACGCGCGGATCGAGCGCGCGAGCGGCGAGTACCACAGCCCGTCGTAGACGAGCTCCGCGAAGCGGTCTTCCAGGATCGTCTTGAAGTGGGCGACGTCGCGCGTGAGGGTGAGCGCCTCGAGCGCGCGGTGCGCCGCGATGAGCGTGACCGCCGCGGGGGCCTCGTAGATCTCGCGGCTCTTGATGCCCACGAGTCGGTTCTCGACGTGGTCGACGCGGCCGACTCCGTGCCGACCCGCGGTGTCGTTGAGCCAGCGCACGAGCTCGACCAGCGACAGGCGCTTGCCGTCGATCGAGACGGGGACGCCGGCCTCGAAGCCGATCGTGACGAGCTCGGGCGCCTCCGGAGCGTCGACGGGGTTCGTCGTCCACTCGAAGGCGGCCTCGACGGCCTCCTTCGAAGGGTCCTCGAGGATGCCGGCCTCGACGCTGCGGCCCCAGAGGTTCTCGTCCGTGGAGAAGATGCTCTTCCGCGCGACGTCCGGGATCTGGATGCCTTTCGCGGCGGCGTAGGCGATCTCCTCGTCGCGCGTCCGGAGGTGGTAGCCGTCGACCGGCCCCTTCTGCCACTCGCGAAGCGGCGCGACGACCTTGAGCGACGGGTCGAGCGCGCGGATCGTGACCTCGAACCGCACCTGGTCGTTGCCCTTCGCCGTGCAGCCATGCGCGACGATCGTGGCGCCCTCGGCGTGGGCGACCTCGACGAGCCTCTTCGCGATGAGGGGGCGCGCGAGCGACGTGGCGAGCGGGTAGACCTCCTCGTAGACGGCGTTCGCCTGGAGCGCGGGCGTGAGGAAGTCGCGCGCGAACTCCTCCTTCGCGTCGACGACGAGCACCTTCGTCGCGCCGTTCGCGACGCCACGGCGCTTCGCGTCCTCGAGGTTCGTGAGCGGCTGCCCCACGTCGACGAGGACGCACACGACGTCGACGTCGTACACTGTCTGCAGCCAGCGGATGGCGACGCTCGTGTCGAGCCCGCCCGAGTAGCCGAGGACGGCCTTCCCCTTCATGGTGGTCGATGGACGAGGGACGTTCCCTCTATTAGCGTGATGTCCCGGACGGGACAGGCGCGTCCGAGGGTGTCGGAAGCGGGTCGCCTCTCCTCGGCAGAAGCTCAACACCAGGGCACCAGGTCACCAGCGAGGACCACGAGGCTGGTACCCTGGTGTCCTGGTGTTGACCCGCGGCGCGTCCGAGGGTGTCGGAAGCGGGTCGCCTCTCCTCGGCAGAAGCTCAACACCAGGGCACCAGGTCACCAACGAGGACCACGAGGCTGGTGTCCTGGTGTCCTGGTGTTGACCCGCGTCGCGTTCGGGCAAGCATTCCTCCGCAACGCTCATGTCCCTCCCCACGACCTCGCCGCGCATGCCCACCCGGTCCGCCGCGCTCGCCGCGATCGCCCTGTTCATCCCCCTCGCCCTTGCCGGCTGCCTTTCCGACGAACCCGAGGAGGTCGAGGCAGCGGGCTCGGACACGGACGGGACCGCGGGTACCGGCGGCGCGTCCGGCTCGACGGGCGGCGGAAAGGCGACCGCGAAGCCAGGGAACGCGACGGCGAAGGCCGGCAACTCGACGGCCAAGGCCGCGGCGACGATCGTCGAGAAGGTAGAGCTCGCCGCGAGCGCGGGCGGCATCTGGCCCATCAACCCGACCGAGAGCGTGGACAAGGATTCGATCCCCTCCGGGGCGGAGATCCACGTCGTGTTCAAGAACGGCGACACGAACCCGCTTGGCAAGCACAACTGGGTACTCGAGGGAGTGCCCGGCGCCGAGACCGAACTCGCGGACGCCGGGATGAGCGCGGAAGCGACGTTCATCGCGCCCGCGCCCGGCGAGTACGCGTTCTACTGCAGCGTCGGCGAGCACCGATCGCAGGGGATGGAAGGGAAGCTCACGGTGACGTGAGCCTACCTATATGCACGCCAGCGGAATCAGGCTCGATCCGCTGACGTAGACGGGACATAGCACCCACCAGTCTCCCCCCGTGCCGCCGTCGAAGTGTTCCCAGCAGCCCATCTGCCCGGTGTACTCGCAGCAGTCCTCGGCCCCCGAGGGGCCACAGTCGTCCGCAGCCACGGAGAGGCTGACGGTCGAAGCCGCGGCCAAGAGGCCAAGCAGGATCACAAGCGCCCGGCGGCCCGTGAATTCGGAGTTGTAGACCATTCCAATTCAAGCCCGCTCTTTTGAGCGACATCGGCTACGGATGTGCCAGCTTGAGTCGATGGGTGAGCGATTTTTCGCTGCGCCGGATCCCTCAGCCGTTGCTGCCCGGGACACCGGTCCGCCCGGCCGCTCCCGTGTTAGCCGTGTTCGTTACGACGGCGTTCCTTTCGATCGTGAAGCTCCCGTCCGGCAACGGTCGCAGCCGCACGAGGTGCAGCCTCTCGAGCGCATTGACGTGGTACCGCAGCCGCTGCCGCGACATGCCGAGCCGCTCGCGCAGCGCGACGACCCCGAGCGCCGCGCCGTCGGGAGGGACCGCCTCGTACACGCGGCGAGTGCTCGGCGTGAGGAGTGGCCCCGCCGGCCGCTCGCCGGTCGGGTACACGAGCACGAAGCCGCGCTCGCGCTCGGTGCGCACGCACCCGGCCGCGACGAGGGCCCGCAGGTGGAACTCGAACGGCCCCCACGCGCCGCCGACCTCCTTGCGGATGCCGCTCTTGTGCAGCCCCGGGCGCGCCTCGATAAGCTCGAGGATGCGGCGGCGCGTCGGATGGTCGAGCACGTCCGAGACGTGGTTGCGCGTGTAGAGCGCGACGGCCGCCTTCCAGAGGAACGGCAGCAGGCCGAGGAGGAGCGCGGCGAGGGAGAGGGTCACCACGGCGTTGGAGACCGAAGAGTTCGATACGGCGACCATCGGGCGCCCGTCGAACTCGACACGGGCGAAGCGACCTTCCGCGGCGTACTCGTGCGGCGACGCGAACGTGCCGGCGCCCGGGTCCGGCACGACGGCGAACGCGCCCTCGAGGAGGAGGTCGGTCTTGTGCGAGTCGAGCTTGCGGCCGTCCACGGTGCCGGAGACCCGCGCGTCGGTCCAGCGCGAGGTGCCGTCGATCGTCCATGTGAGGTCGGGGCCGGCGATGCCCCAGATTTCAGCCGGCGGTGTCGCCATCGAACCGATTTCGCCATCGAAGAACATGCGCACGAGCTGACGTTCGGCAACGAACGGCGCGGCTTCCGCGTCACGGAGTCCGAGACGGATGGACCGCTCGATGTCGCGGTCGTCGACGAACCGGAGCAGTCCGCCCTCGACGCTGATCGTGACTTCGCCGGCGGCGAGGCCTCCCGGGCCGTTCAAGGTCGGGAAGGCGTCAGGCGTCCGCGGCATGCCCGAGGCGGCGTACGTCCAGTTCGCCTTCCACGCCCAGTCCGGTCGGCGGTATGCCGTCTCGCCGACCGAGGGCGTGTAGCGTGTGTACTCGGTCGGAAGCCGGGCGGGCGCCCCGTCGCCCAAGGAGCGGCCGGTAAGACCGGCACGCCCGGCTCCCGCGGGCTCGGCGGTCCAAGTCAGGGGCTCGGCTAGGAGAGTAACCAGAAGCGTCGCATTGTGAAGCTCGAACGCCTGCGAGGACGGGTCCTCAAGGAACTGAAAGGAAGTTGGCCCGACCACGGTCGTGGCGTTGACTCGGACGATCGTGAGGGAACCCGTGGCACCGCCGAGGACGACCTCCCCAGTCGCGGAGTGGGACCGGCCGAATGCCGCACCGACGCTCGAGGCCACGGACATGGCAGCGTCCAAGGCGACCGGGCGGGCGCTCTCGATCGACAGGACATCCTCGGCGACAGCGGGCGTCGCAAGGGACGCGGCGAGGATCAGTCCCACGAGAAGGACGCGACTCAGCCGGGAGCCTCCACGGGCCGAGTGCCCTCGACCCCCAATAAGGGCTTTGGGGTGAGCCATTTTGCGCCCTCATAGGCCTCCTGGAGAATCCTTATCATTTCACGGCGGGGTCGCGGCCGCGATGCGCTACCTGCTGGCCGTACTGATGCTCGTCGGAGGGGTCATCGCCGTGCCGCTGGCCGCCGCCGGCCCGTTCGAAGACCACACGCCGAACGAATGTCCTACGGACTCCATTCCGGATGGCGTTCACCACAATCTGCCCAACATCCTCGGACCGCTCGGCCTCGACGAGAAGATCGACGACGCACAGGAGAACGTCGACCGGCTCTCCGAGTCCATCTGGGGCTCTCCCGCCGATGTTGACCCCGGCGCGACGAGCGTCCCGATCGACCCGAGCATGCCTGACGGCCCGAGTGACGACCCCATCCTGCCCGTCGACGCGGGGAGCTGCATGGAGGCGCTCACACTCGATATCGACCAGTGCATCGACGACATCCAGTGCTACGCCACCGGCTGCGGGAACTGAGCTCCCCCGTCACCCCTGTCCCACCCGGGACATTCAAGCCCAGAAACTGCATCCGGCCGTCCCGTGTCCCGAAAGAGGGCCGCCCCCGCCCAGGCTTCGTCCGCGCAGGTCGTCCGCGAGTACATCGACGCGCACCCGTCGATCAAGGACTGCGTGCGGATGGGCATCATCAACCTCAGCGCGCTCGCGCGCCAGGTCATGCGCGACGAGGGGATCAAGAGCGAAGAAGCGGCGCTCATCGCGTGCCGCCGCTACGAGCTCGACCCGCGGCAGAAGATCAACGAGGAGGCGATCCTGCGCGTCCTGCGGCGCTCGAAGCTCGAGATCCGCACGAAGGTCGCGATCATCACGGTGAGGCCGAGTTGGCACATCTTCGCGAAGCTCGAGAAGGCCATGAGCGCGCTGCGCGGCACGAACCACCCGCTGCACGTCATCCAGGGCACCGCGAGCGTGACCGTCATCACAGATGGCTCCGTCGCGAAGGAGATCCAGGGTATCCTCGGCGAGGACGAGACGATAAAGACGATGCAGGGTCTCGTGGAGCTGGTCGTCACGAGCCCTGACGTCATCGAGGACATCCCCGGCATCCTCGCCTACCTCGCGACGGCGCTCTCGTCGAAGGGCATCAACTTCCTCGAGGTCATCTCGTGCTACAAGGACACGATGTTCGTGATCGAGGAGAGCGACATGGTCGGGTCCTTCGAGACCTTGAACCGCCTCATCGCGGGCTGACGCGCAACGGAGCGTAGGAGATGACGACGAAGGCCAGCGCGACGACGATCGAAGGGATCGGCGACGGATATGCGCGAAAAGGTTCCATGTCCTGGAACACGATCTCGAACACGGTCACGAGCAGCCCGTACGCCGGGAAAGTCCCGAGCGTCCACGCGCCCCAGCTTGCGGGGGAGCGCCAGTCGGATGCGGCGCGCGCGAATGCGAGCGCCGCTGCCGCCGC
>DATDQL010000118.1:0-3035 GCA_035292305.1 Thermoplasmatota archaeon | reverse complement strand
CCTTCAGCCAGGTCCACGAGACCACACCGGGCACCGAAGGGACCGGCCTCGGACTCTACGTGAGCCGCGGCATCGTCGAGGCGATGGGTGGCAGCATGGGCTGCGAGAGCGAGGGCACGGGCCGCGGCTCGTGCTTCCACTTCGACCTGCCGGCGAGACACGCGGACGCGGGCTCCGCCGAAGCTGCGATCTGATCAAGGCGACAGCCGGATCTCCTGCCCCGAGGCGAGCCCGAGGCGCTCGGCCGCCGACCCTCGATTCACCGCGATCTCGACGAACCCCGCGCTTCCGACGAGCACGAGAGGCCGCCCCGCGGCGACCTCGCCGTACGTGCGGCAGAACGGGAGCACGAAGCGCGCACCGCCCGCTTCGACCGTGACCCTCTCGGAAGCGCGCAGACGCCGCGCGTGGGCCTCCGGGATGCTGGTCGTCGCGTTCCCGAACGCGTCCACCGCGAGGACGCGGCCCACGACCGCCGCGCCCTCCACGCGCGCCTCGGCGAGTGCGAGAGCCGCGAGCGAGTCGGTCGGCGCCTCGGGGCCGACGTCCTCGAGAGCCCCGCCTTCGTGGAGGTGGGCGGCCACGGGCGCGAACACGTCGCGCGCGTGGAACACGGGGCTCACCGGCTAGTTCCAGAGGCGGGGCTCGGAGATCTCGCGGACGGATCCCAGGCCGAGCGCGTTCGCGACGGGCGTCAGGAGGCCGTTGTCGGGACCGACGAGGAACGTCCCGCGGCACTGCACCGCGACGCCGCGGCGCGCGGTCCCGACGCCAGGGTCCACGACCGCGAGATGCACGACGGGCTCAGCGCCGTTCGCTCGCGGAAAGTGCGGCAGGGCCGCAAGCAGGGCCAAGGCTCCGGCCGTGACGTCGCCCGCGGGGATCGCGTGCGTCACGTCGACGAGCCTCGCGCGCGGGGCGCGCGCGAGGAGGACGCCGCGCACGGCGCCGGCGTAGGCGGAGTCGCCGAAGTCGCTCGTGAGGGTGATCACTGCCGCTGGAGCGCCTCGCCCCCGGATAGGGGTTCCCGACGACCTGCCTCCGCCCGCGGCGAGAGGAAGGGTTCAAGGACGCAGCCGCCTGAGCGGAGGCGATGGGCACGAAACAGCACCGGCCGGAGAAGGGCGCCGCCGTCCCCGCGCACGGCCACGCGCACGACGACGCGGGAAAGGCCGAGGGCCCCGGCGTGCGCCCCGGCACGCGCAGTCGCATCCTCGAGGCCAGGAAGCGGATGGCGGAGAAGGGCGACACACGTTAGTCGGGGACGCCAGGGGAGTTCCCCTGCGTTGGCCCCGAGGTCGCGTCGCGGGGTTTCTTTTCTTTATTGTCTTTGTTGCCCTCGTCGCCTCTCGCCAGTAGAGCGGCTCCTCGAGCGCCGCACCCTCGAGGTGGCGATCGATGGCCTCGCGCACGTTCGCGCGAAGCTCCTCGAGCGTCGTCCCCTGTGTGTGGCAGCCGGGGAGCGACGGGAGCGAGACGATGAAGCCGCCGTCGGGGTCCCGCTCGATGACGACCGCGAACGATCGCCGCATGGTGGTGCCCATGCGGCGAACGGCGGCAGGAGGGTTCTTGGGGTTTGTCCGGAGGTGAGGGCGTCCGCGGGACGTCACTCTGCAAGCGGCGCGTTCCGCAGCCATTCCACGTCGCTGACGTACAGCTCGCGCAGGTCCTTGAGGCCGAGCCGCATCATCGCGAGACGCTCGAGGCCCAGCCCCCACGCGAGGACGGGGTGCTTCACGCCGACAGGCTCGAGCACCTCGGGGCGGAACATGCCCGCGCCGCCGAGCTCCATCCACTTGCCGTTGTAGAACACCTCGAGCTCGAGCGAAGGCTCCGTGTACGGGAAATACGCGGGGCGGACGCGGATGTCCTCGAAACCCATCTTCGCGTAGAACGTCTTCAGGAGCCCGAGGAGCTGGCGGAAGTTCGCCCCCGGCTCCATCACGACGCCTTCGACCTGGTGGAACTCCGGCAGGTGCGTCGCGTCGACGGCCTCGTTGCGGAACACTCGGTCCACGCTGAAAACCTTGATCGCGGGCTCGTCGCGGTGGTCGTGGAGGTACCGGATCGTGTCGACCGTCGTGTGGGTCCGCAGGAGACGCTGCGCGGCGACGTCCTCGCTCCAGGGGTTGCGCCACCCCGTCGAACCGGTCGTCCCGCCGTGCTCGTGGACCGCCTTCACCGCCGCGACGAGCGGGCGGTCCAGCAGGACGGCGCGCTCGAGAGGCGGCGATAGATAGAACGTGTCCTGCATCTCGCGCGCGGGATGGTCCTGCGGTGTGAACAGGGCGTCCATGTTCCAGAACGCGGTACAGACGAATGCGCCCTCGATCTCCGTGAAGCCCATCTCGAGGAAGACGCGGCGGATCTCGTCGATGATCTGCCGCAGCGGATGCTTCTTCCCCCCGGTAGCGACCGGCGCGAACGCCTTCACGTCGTACGGACGCAACTCGACGTGCCGCCACTTGCCGCTCGCGATGAGCTCGGGTGTGAGCTGCGCGACGGTGTCCTTGACCTCGACTCCCTTCTCGAGGATCCGACGCCCCTTCTCCGTGAGCCGGATCTCGCGGAGCCTCGTCTCCTTGACGCGGAGCAGGCCGCGGCGCTTCAGACGCTCGACGAGGTCGGCGCCGTACGCGCCGGGCGGGAGCTCCCGCGCCGCGACGCGCTCGAGGACGCGCTCGTCGTCGGTCGGGTGCGTCGCCTTCTCGGTCGCGACGAGCCGCCCCTGCTCGAGGTTCGCGAGGCCGCCCTTCCGGAGCACGCCGATCGCGACGTTCACGGCCTGCGCATCGAGCCTGGCCTTGAGCTCGTCGACCGTGAGCGGGCCGCCCGCGAGCGCGCGCAGCACCCGGCGCTCCGGCAGGCCCTCGCGGATGGCCGCCTTCCCGGCGTCCGTGAGGACGACGGCCTCTTCGACCGTGTCGTGGAGGTTGACGAGGCCCTTGGATTGGAGCCACGACGCCGAGTTCATGACCTGCACGAGCTCGGTGAGACCTTCGCGCGCGAGCACCTGGTCCGGCGACGCGACGCCG
>DATDQL010000117.1:0-12305 GCA_035292305.1 Thermoplasmatota archaeon | reverse complement strand
GAACTCGAGCCACTCCACGCGGCGCTCTTCCACGAGGCGGCGGATGCGGTCCTGCTCCGGCGTCACGCGACCGCCGGCCGCCTTGAACTCGACGAAGACGACGCGGTCCGCCTCGAACTGCACGCCGTCGACCGGCGAGCCGAGGAACCGGAAGTTCCGCGCCTCGAACGGGTAGCGTCGCATGAACGGAGCGAACTGCTCCGTGACGCGCCCGTACGTCGCGGCCTGGCTGCGCCGTTCCGTCGTGAGCGCGTCGACGCGCTCCTCGAGCCGCGCGACGCGCGCCGCGTAGAGCCGCCAGACCAGGATGAGCCCGAGCGCGAGCGCGATCACCGTGACGCTGAGCGGCACGAGGAGGTCCGGGACGGCCACGCGGCGCGCAACGGTGCCTGCGGCTAAGAGCCTATCCGAACTTCTCGCGCGTCCGGAACCGCGCGGAGCCCGGCGCCGCGCGTCCCGGCTTCCCGCGCACGCGGGCCGCGTGGAAGAGGAACTGCTGCGCGAGCCCGGCGTTTGCGCCCCATCGACGCCGTGCCGCGTCGCCGGCGTCCCGGTCCCCGAGCGGGCGCGCAAGGACACGCGCCATCGCGTCGCGCATCCACGTGTCGACCGGGAACGCCTCGCCGTGACCGAGCCCGAACAGGCACACGCAATCCGCGACCTTCGGCCCGACCCCGGGGAGCTCGGTGAGCGCGTCGTGCGCGCGGCGATAGGGTCTGCGCGCGAGCGCGGCGAGGTCGAGGCCGTCCGCGACGATGCGCGCGGCCTCGCGCAGGAACGGCGCGCGGTACCCGAGGCCGACGCGGCGCAGGACGCGCTCGTCGAGCCGCGCGACCGCGTCGGGGGTCGGGAACGCGTGGAGGGGTGCACGTGCACGTACACGTGCACGTTCGCCGGCCGGTGCACGTGTACGTACATGTGCACCTTCGCCGGCCGGTACACGTGCACGTACACGTGCACCCGACGCCGCGTTGCCCGGCGGCGCGTCGGCGCCGATCACGCCGCCGGCCTCGACGGAGAGCCGCTCGACGATGCCTTCGATGCGCGGCACGTTGTTGTTCGCGCTCACGATGAAGGCGGCGAGAGCCTCCCACGGGTCCTGGCGGAGGACGCGGAGCCCCGGATGCGCCGCAACGGCGGGGGCGAGCGCGGGGTCGCGGGCGAGGCGCGCGACCGCGCTCGGGTACTGCGGATCGAGGCCGAGGTAGCGGCGCACGGCCGCAGGCGCGAGGTCGACGTCGACGTGCAGGTCGGCGCCGTCTCCGACGATGTGCCATGCGCGGCCGAGGGCGACTCCGCGGACGTGGCCCGTCTCGAAGCGGCGCCACCGGAACGATTGGCCGCCGAGGAGCGTGGCCGTCGCGTCGAAGCCGCCGCGGGGGCGGAGGTGCACGCGGGGTGCGAGGGGCGTCGCTCCCATGAAGACCGCGGCCGGAGCGCCGGCCGTCCCGTGGTCCCTCAAGAAGGGACGTGCCTCGGCCTCAACGCGTACAGCCCGGTCGCCGTGTCCGTCGCGTACACGAGCCCATCGTGGGACCGCACCCCCCACGTCGAGGGGATGGGGCCGCCCCAGCCCTCGCGCGCGTGGTTCGGGAAGAAGTACCCTGCGGTGCGCGGAGAGGCGGGGTCGCTCGCGTCGATCGCCCACACGCCGCCGTGGTTGTGGCCGATGTAGACCATGCCGGTCTCGGTCGTCACGAACACGTGCGGGCTGTAGAGGAACGGGACGTCGACGACGTTGTCGCCGGGCAGCGACCAGTGCCCGAGCCACGCGGGCTTCGCCGCGTCAGTCGTGTCCACGAACGTGAGCTGCCCGTCCTCGGGCGACGTCGGGAGCTCGGGCCCGGTGACGGTCACGTGCCTGCCCCCGATGAGGACGGGGAACGGCTTGACGTCGTGGAGGTTGACCTCCGTGGAGGGGTGGAAGTCCGTGAACGCGGACACTTCCTTCGGGCTGCGGGGGTCCGACACGTCGACGAGGCGGAGGCCGCCGTCCCAGTAGGCGACGCTCATGATCCACCGGCCGTCCGGGTGCTGGTCGATGGACGAGTCGTGCGGGAACACCTCGCCTGCGACGCCGAGCGCGGGGATGGCGTAGACCGCGACGGGGCGCAGGACCATGCGGCCGTTGTCCGACACGAACTCCGTGATCCAGATGCGCTGGGTGGCGCCGAGGGCGCCGAAGACGCCCGCGGCCGGCTGGTTCAGGAGGTCGTACGTCTGGAGCACGACGTACGCCTTGCCGTCGATCTCCGCGTACGTCGCCGTGTGCGGGCCGTTGATGGGGAGCGGGTGAAAGCTCTCGAGGCGCGGCGCGCTCGGGTCGCTCACGTCGACGACGTAGACGCCGCGCGGCGTGTGCGCGAGCGGCGAGGAGACAAGCGCGCCGGCCGCGGGGACCGTGCGCTGCGTGCTCGCGAACGCCCACAACCCGTCGAACGAGAGGTCGATGTCGGCGGTCCCCTCGCCGTCGAACGCCCCGATCTTCGTGATGGCCGCGGGGTCGGACACGTCGAGCACGACGAAGCCGCCCTGCGGGCCCGACCGCGCGAGGAACGCGTGCGTGCCGTGCATCGCGAGCTCGTTCACCGAGCCGCCCTCGGTGGGCCACGTGCCGTCGTCGGAGAAGCCGTTGTGCCACCCGACGAGCTCGAACCCCGCGATGCCCTCGTGGAGCGCGGCGTCGCTGTGGTCGTGGTCCTGCACGATCGGGAGGACGTCGTCGAGCGACGGGACGGGGGCGGCCGGGGCGATCGTCTCGACGGGCGCGAGGCAGCCCGCGACGAGGACGACGAGAATGGCGAAGGCCGCGCGCACGCTCGCCGAGCACGGCGCCCGCCCCCTCAAGTTTGCGGTCGCGGGCTCCCCGGGACGCGTCGCGGACGCATCACAAAGGCCTTAACAGACGCCTCGTCTCCGGAGCGCGATGCGGGGGTTCATCGCGGTCGAGGTCGGGCCGCAGCCCGCGCTCGTCCTGCTCCTTGAGGCGCTCCGCGCGACCGGCGCGGACCTCAAGATCGTCCCCCCGGAGAACCTCCACGTCACGCTGAAGTTCCTCGGCGAGACGCCGGACGACGCGCTCTCCGCCGTGGGCGACGCGATGCGACGCGCCGTCGAGGGCGAGGCGCCGTTCCGCATGCGCCTCCGCGAGACCGGGTCGTTCCCGCCGCGCAGCTCTCCCAGGGTATACTGGGTCGGCCTCGCGGAGGCGGAGCCCCTCAGGCGGATCGCCGAGCGCCTCGACACCGCGCTCGAGCCGCTCGGCTGGCCGCGCGAGCGGCGTCCGTTCGCGGCGCACATGACCGTGGCGCGCGCGCGTTCTTCCGCCGGGTCCGACCGGGCGCGCGCCGCGATGGAGCGCACCGACGTCTCGGGCGACGTCGACGTCCGGCGGATCCTCCTGTTCCGCAGCGAGCTGTCCCGTGCGGGCCCCAAGTACACGCCGCGCCTCGACGTGCCCCTGGGGGGCGGCGCGTGACGCTGCCGATCGCGGTGTCGGTCCTCCTCGTCGATCTCGTGCTCGTCGCGGCGGGGCTGCTCCTGTTCCTCCCGGACCCCCCGCCGCTGCCGCGCCGTCGGCGCGACGTCGAGCGCCTCGCCGCCCGGTACGGCCCTTGGCTCGTGCCCGTCGCCGTCGTGCTCATCGCGCACGTGCTGGAAGTGCAGATCGACGCGGTCGTCTCCGAGCGCCTGCGGTACGACATCGGGTCGTGGCTCGCCGCCACCGAGGCTCCCCTGCGCGCGCTTCTCCCGGATCCCGGCTTCGCTGCGCTCGACTGGGCCGCGGCCGCGTGGTACGTGCTCATCCACCCCGCGGTCGTCGCGACCGCGATCCTCCTCTTCGTGACCACGGACGAGGAGCGCGCGGCGCGCGCGGCGCTTCTCGCGTTCCCGCTCGCGTACGCGATCTCCCTCCCGTTCTTCCTCTTCGCGCCTGCGCGCAACCTGCCGCTCGTGACCCTCGAGCCCTCGCCCCTCTTCGACCACTTCCCGGACTTCGCCTCGTTCTACTATTCGATCGCGACACCGGACAACACCATCCCGGCGTTCCACGTCGCCCTCGCGGTCCTCGTCTGGAACGCCGCGCGCCTGTCACGCAACCGGCGCTTCCGCGTGTTCACGGGCGCGCACGCCGTCGTGTTCACGCTCGCGACCATCCACCTGCGGATCCACCCCCTGACCGGCATCGTCGCCGCGCTCGTCGTCGCGGTGCTCGCCGCGCTCTACGTAGCGCGCGCCGTCGACGTCGAGCGTCTTGCCTTGAAGCGCGTGAAGCCGGTGCCCGCGGCCGCCCAACACATCCGCGAGGACGGCGACGCCCTCGTCGCTCACGTCGGCGAGGTCGCGGTGCGCGTCGCGCCGGGCGCTCGCCCGATGCTCGTCGGGAGCGTCGCGAAGGACACGTACCTGCGCGACGCCGTCGACTTCGACGTCTTCGTGCTCTTCCAGCCGGCGGTCGCGCGCGACGAGCTCGAGCGGGCCGGGCTCGCGATCGGTCGCGCCGCTCTCGACGAGCCGATCGAGAAGTACGCCGAGCACCCGTACGTCCACGGACGCTGGCGCCGGCAGGACGCGGACATCGTGCCTGCCTACGCGCTCGACGACGCGTCCGACCGCATGACCGCGGTCGACCGCACCCCGTTCCATACGCGCTACGTGCTCGACCGGATGGCGCGCGAGCAACGCGACGAGACGAGGCTCCTCAAGGCGTTCCTCGTCGGCGTCGGCGGCTACGGCGCGGAGTCGCGGACGCGCGGTTTCAGCGGATACCTCTGCGAGCTCCTCGTGCTGAAGTACGGCTCGTTCCACGCGGCCGTCCGCGCCGGCGCTCGGTTCAAGCCGGGCACGTTCCTCGTCGTCGATCCCGTCGAGCTCCCGCAGGGAGGCGCGCGGTTCAAGGACCCGCTCGTCGTGCTCGACCCCGTCGACGTGTCGCGCAACGCCGCGAGCGCGGTGTCCGAGGAGACGCTCGCGCTCTTCGCCGACGCGTGCCGCGCCTACCTGCCGCGGCCGGGCCTCGCGTTCTTCTTCCCGCGTCCGCTCCTGCCGCTCCCGCCCGAACGCCTCCAGCTGGACCTGCGGCGTCGGCGCGGCGAGCTCCTGCTCCTGCGGGTGCCGCGGCCCGACGCGCTCGATGACCACCTCCACGACCAGATCCGGAAGCTCTCGCGCGCCGCCCAGGAACTCCTCGAGCGACACAACTTCGAGGTGCGACGCGTCTCCTCGGAGCTCGCCGACACCGAAGCCCGCGTCCTCCTCGAGGTCGCGCGGCTCAAGCTCTCGGAAGGCCAGGTCCACGGCGGCCCTCCGCTCTCCGCGGCCGTGCACGCGGACCGGTTCCGCAAGGCGTGGGAAGGGAACCCGGAAGCCCTGAGTCCCGTGTACGAGGAGGACGGCCGCCTCAAGGTGAAACGGCGCCGGCCGTGGCGCCGCGCGGACGACCTCGTGCGCGCCGAACTCCCGAAGGCCGACCTCGGGAAGCATCTCGGCCCGGCCGCTCGCGGCGCGTTCGAGGTCGTGACGGGCCCGGCCGTCGTGCGCGAGGACACGGCGCTCCTCCTCACGCGGCACCTGGACCGGCGGCGGCCCTGGGAACGGTGAAGGGACGGCACGGATCCGTGCTCGCGGGCCGGTCCCGCTCCGCCTTTCAGACGTTCAGGCCAACGTCGCCGGTCGCGGGCGCAGGGTCGCCGCCGGCGTCCAGGATCCGCAGGAAGGCCTCGGCCTTCTCGAGGACGCGCTTCGGGCCGTCGAAGGAGACGCGATCGCACGCGGAATCGTACGGGAGCCATTCGAAGCCGCTGTGCTCGTGGCTGATGACGACGTCCCGCGCGCCCGCCTCGAGGGCGTAGAAGCGCACCTCCTTCTCGACGGTGGTGCCGCCGCGGCGGAACGTGTAGTCCGTGCGCTCGCGGAAGCCGTGCACGAGACGCTGGTGCGAGATCGGGATGCCGGTCTCCTCCATCACCTCGCGGTGCGCGGCGGCGATCTCGCTCTCCCCGACCTCGATGTGGCCCTTCGGGAAGCCCCAGTAGCCGGCGCCGTACCGCAGGAGCAGGAACTCGCGGACGCCGTCCACGACGGCGAAGACGACGGCTCCTGCGCTACGCTCGCGGACCTTCATGGATGGACGCCCCAAGGCGTCCATCCATATTTAGCGTCCGCGGCGCGGACGCTACGGCCACACGCCGAGGAGCGCGAGCGCCTTGCTCACGCGCCCGACGGCGAGCACGTACGCGCCGGTGCGGTAGTGGACGCGGTGCGTCTCGCTTGCCTGGCGGACGGCGCTGAAGCTCTGGAGCATCATGTCCTCGAGCCTCGAGTTGACCTGCTCGAGGGACCACGGGTACTCGTGGTATCCCTGCAACCACTCGAAGTACGAGACCGTCACGCCACCGGCGTTCGCGAGGATGTCGGGCACGAGCAGGACGCCGTTCTTGAACAGGATGTCGTCCGCCTCGGGCGTCGTCGGGCCGTTCGCGGCCTCGACGATGATCTTCGCCTTGACCCGTGCGGCGTTCTCCTTCGTGATCTGGTTCTCGAGCGCGGCTGGGATGAGGAGGTCGCAAGGGATCTCGAGGAGCTCCTGGTTGGAGATGCCCTTCGCCCCGGGGAAGCCGACGACGCTGCCGGTCTTCTCCTTGTGCGCCGCGACCTTCGCGACATCGAGCCCGTTCGGGTCGTAGATGCCGCCCTTCGAGTCGGAGACGGCGACGACCTTCGACCCCGGCAGGAACGTGGGTGCAAGCTCGGCGCAGTGGGACCCTGCGTTGCCGAACCCCTGCACCGCGACCGTCGCCCCGGCCGGCGAGAGCCCTTTGACCTTGAACGCCTCGCGGGCGCAGATGAGCGCGCCGTAGCTCGTCGCCTTGTCGCGGCCGAGCGAGCCGCCGACCTCGATGGGCTTCCCCGTGACGACGTGCGGCGTGCGCTTCCCGACGATCTGGCTGTACGTGTCCATGATCCAACTCATCGTCTGGGGGTTCGTGTACACGTCCGGCGCCGGGATGTCCTTCTCGGGGCCGAGCATCGGCGCGATCGCCGCAGTGTAGCGCCGCGTGAGCTGTTCGAGCTCGCGCAGGCTCATCTTCTTCGGATCGCAGATGATGCCGCCCTTGCCGCCGCCGAACGGGAGGTTCATGACGGCGCACTTCCAGGTCATCCACGCCGACAACGCGATGACCTCGTCCTCGGTGACGTCCGGGTGGTACCGGATGCCGCCCTTGTAGGGGCCGCGCGCGTCGTGGTACTGCGCGCGGAAGCCCGTGAAGACGTGCACGATGCCGTCGTCCATGCGGATGGGGACGGCGACCTTGAGGACGGTCTTGGGGTGCTTCAGCACGTTGCGCGTGCTCGTGTCGAGGTTCAGGATGTCCGCCGCGATGTCGAACTGGCGGTTCGCGATGTCGCGCGGGGAGAGGGTAGGATTGGCTGCCACGGGTCCACCTTGTCCGGTCGTCCGGCGCGGATACGGCTCGCCGCTGTAAATGTGTCGACGGCGACCGCCGCGCGCGGTCCGCTCGGGACTGTGGCGGGCACAGCTTCGTACAGCGGGGAGAAAGATTCTTGACGCGGGGGCCGTTCCCCGCGCCAAGGTGCACCGTGCCCTCCGAGAAGGACCTCTCCCAATACTACGCGCAACGCGCGGTCGAGGCCGTCATCCTCCTCAAGGTGGACACAGCCCGAGCCGACGACATCGCGATCGCCCTCACGAAGTTCCCGCAGATCCAGCACGCCTACCTCGTCACGGGCGAGGACGACATCATCCTGAAGGCCTCGTTCACGAGCTACCGGGATCTCAAGGACTTCATCATCAAGTCCCTCGCTCCGCTGCCGGGCCTCGAGGATACGAAGACGATGATGGTCGTCACGACCTACAAGGAGAACGGCCACGTCGTGCCGTGACGCGCTCGGCACGCCCCCGGTGAGGTCGAAAGACTCGGTACTCGGCCACGGTGCCGGGTGCGGGCAAGGCATCCGTCGACGACCGAAAGACCAGACTTCCAAGGCGTAGGCCTTCCCGTTCTCCGGTCTTCGACGAATGAGCTGCCGCGAACGACCGGGCCACCCATTGGCCGCGTCCGCGAGAGCCTTGCCGACCACTGAGTCTCGGGACTCACACCGATAGTTGCCGCGATTACGCGATGAGGAAGAGGTCTCCTCGTCCATCGCGTCATCGCGTAGTCGCGTCATCGTGGCTTGGTCGCGCTGGAGTCTCGGTACTCGGCCACGGTGCCGGGTGCGGGCAAGGCATCCGTCGAAGACCGGAAGACCGAAAGACCAGCCTCGGTGGATGGCCGACGGCTTCGACCTCGCAGCTGCTGCGGCCGCCTGTTGGAGGACGGCGCTCGCTCTGCCGCATGAGGGCCACGAAAACCACGAGTCGTCACGAACTCCACGAGTGCGTTCGGGGTTCGTGATGTTCGTGAAGGTTCGTGGTCTTCGTGGACCTGGGGCGGCAGGGCCTTGCCATCGATCGAGACCGCCCGTGCTCGCCTCGGAGGTGCACCTCCGCGCGCCGACCGTTCACCCCTTCTTCAGGAACCGCTCCACCCCGCGCGCGAGGGGCTCCGCGGCCGCGGCGCGCACGATGCCCATGCGCTCCTCTGCGAGTTGGACGGTGAGCGGGTTGTCGTACGTGCCGTTCAGGAGCGCCTTCGTCTGCGCGAACGGTTCGCGTGGCCACGCGGCGAGCCGCTCCGCGAGCGCCGCGGCCTCGTCGACGACGCGCTCGGCCTCGACGACACGGTGCAGGATCCCGAGGCGCAAGGCCTCCTCCGCGCCCACGAGCGCGTCCTCGAGGACGATGCGCTGCGCGGCCGCGGGTCCCACCGCCCGCGGCAGCAGGTGCGTGAGCCCGCCGTCCGGCGGGACCCCGAGCGCGAGGTAGCCCGGGCGGAAGCGCGCGTCCGGGCAGCCGACGCGGAGGTCCCCCGCAAGAGCGAGGCCGAAGCCGCCGCCGGCCGCGACGCCGTTCACGGCGGTCACGATGGGCTTCGGCGACGTCCGCAGCTCGCGCACGACCTCGTGGTGGTGCTTCGTGAGATCGCGGAACAGCTGCGGTCTGTCCGCGCTTCGCGCCATGGCGCGCACGTCCGCGCCCGCGCAGAAGGCGCGCCCGCGGCCGGTCAGGACGATGGCGCCCACGTCCGCGTCCCGCAGGGCGTCGTGGACGGCCTCGTCGAGCGCGCGGATGTCCTCGACGCCGAAGGCGTTCAAGCGGTCGGGTGCGTCAAGCGTGAGGAGCGCGACCCCGGCGCGCCGCGCGACGTCGACGTACACGGGCCGCGGATGCGGAGCCGGCGGCTTGAAGGCTTGCGCGGGCGAACCACGCCTACGGAGGCTGGCAGTAGTACGGCGGCGGCGGGCACCCGTTGCCCGGGTCCCAGCAGACGTAGGGCGCGCCCGGCCAGAGGTCGCACACGTCCGGGACAGGACGCGCGTCCGCGGGAGCTGCGACGAGACCGAACGCGACGAGCGCGACGAAGAGCAGGACGAGGACCGCGCGGGCCATGGAGCTGCGAAGGCGCCGACGGTACGAAAGGCTTCCGCGGACTCGTCCCGCGCGGTCCATCACGGACTCGGGAGCACGAACGAGAACGTCGCGCCCCGACCGCGACCGGGGCTCGTCGCCTGGATCGTGCCGCCGTGTAACTCGATGATCCCGCGCGAGATGTAGAGGCCGAGTCCTGAGCCGCCGACGACGCGCGACCCCGCGTCGTGGACCTGACTGAACGGCTGGAAGAGTCGCGCGATCTGCGCGGGATCGAGACCGACGCCGTTGTCCCGGACGCTCACCCGCGCGGCGTCCGAGATCGCCCGCGCCTCGACGACGACCGACCCGCCGTCGGGCGTGAACTTGATCGCGTTCGAGATGAGGTTCACGAGGACCTGGCTGATGCGACCGGGATCGGCGTCGACCGGGATCGGCGCCGGCGCCTCCGCGCGGAGAGTGATCCCTGCCTGCTTCGCGGGCTCGCGGAACAGGTCGACGGCGTCGTCGACGACGCGCTTCATGTCGATCCGCTCCTTCCGCAGGCCGAGCCTGCTCGACTGCAGCCGCGCGGCGTCGAGGGTCTCGTGCACGAGGCGCTCGAGCCGCTCGACGTTCCGGTCGAGGATCTCGATGCCGCGCACCTGCTCGGGGGTGAGGGACCCCTGAGGCCCGCGCTTGAGGAGGTGGATCTGGAGCTTCACCGGAGTGAGCGGCGTCGCGAGCTCGTGCGCCGTGTTGTTGAGGAACTGCGTCTTGAACGCGTCGATCTCCAGGAGCCGCTCGAGCTCCCTTTGCCGCTCGAGCCGGGCGTGCCGCTCGTCCTCGAACCGCGAGCGTGCCCGCGCGAACACGAACATGCACGCGACGAAGATAGAGAGCGCCGCGAAGAAGTTCGCGATCGCGACGCCGCTGTAGGGGATGTCGATGACGCCTGCGAGGTCGAGGACGGTCGCCGCGGCGCACGCGGCGAACAGCGCGGCGACCCAACCCGTCGCTTGGCGCTCCGTCGCGAGGAAGAACGCGTAGGGAAGGTAGGCGAAAGGCCAGAGGTATCCGGTGCCCTCCCATCCCCCGGTCGCGAACAGGCTCACGACGACGGTCGTGCCGTCGGCCAGGATGACGTGCGTCGCGACGTCGTAATCGCCCGTGCGTCGAAGGACGGCGTAGTTCACGACGACGACGACGAAGGCGGCCGCGTGCACGACCGTGAGGAGGAGACTGCCGACCACGAACCAGAACAACGCGGCGGATGCGGAGCAGTACAGCGCGGCGATGAGCGTGTAGCCGCTGACGATCGCCCTGCGCGGGTCCGTCACGCTGCCGGCTCGGGCGCTCGCCATCGTCGATGGCCATCGGCGCCCCAGGGCGAAGACCGTTCCGGTCGCGTCGCCGGCGAAGGACCCCCGCGGCCCGACCTGTCTCGCAGACCGGACGCGGGCCTCGCCAAGGGCGGGCCGTCGGCGCACGGCTGACGGCCGGAACGGATATCCGGGGCCGCGCGCTCGCCCGCGCATGAACCGCCTCGCGTCCGAGCCGTCCCCGTACCTCCGCGGCGCAGCGCACCAGCCGGTGCACTGGCGCGCGTTCGGCAAGGACGCGTTCGAGGAGGCGAGGGCCGCCGACAAGCCGGTGCTCCTCGACGTCGGCGCCGTGTGGTGCCACTGGTGCCACGTCATGGACGGGGAGAGCTACGAGGACCGCGAGACCGCCCGCGTCATCAACGAGCGCTTCGTGGCGGTGAAGGTCGACCGCGACGAGCGGCCCGACGTCGACGTCCGCTACCAGAAGGCCGTGCAGGCCCTCACGGGGCAGGGCGGGTGGCCGCTCACAGCTTTCCTCCTGCCCGACGGGCGGTGCTTCTACGGCGGCACGTACTTCCCGCCGGACGCGCGCCACGGCCGTCCCGCGTTCCGGGACGTCCTCGAGGCCGTCGCGCGCTTCTACCGCGACGAGAAGACGAACGCGCTCGACCAGGCGGGGCGCCTCGCGCGCGCCATCGCACCCGCCCCCGTCGGCGCGCGCCCCGGCGTCGCGGACGCGCGCGTGCTCGCCGACGGCGAGCGGGCGGTGCGGGACGCGTTCGACCCGGTCCACGCCGGGTTCGGCGGCGCGCCCAAGTTCCCGCACACGGGCGGGGTCCTCTTCGCGCTGAGGCGCTCCCGGGCCGTCCCGGACCCGGGCGCGGCAGCGCTCCGCGCGGTCGCGCTCGAGACCCTGCGGGGCATGGCGCGCGGGGGCATCCACGACCGCGTCGGCGGCGGGTTCCACCGCTACGCGACGGACGCGCGGTGGACGCTCCCCCACTTCGAGAAGATGCTGTACGACAACGCCGAGCTGCTGCGCGCCTACGTCCAGGGGTTCCAGGCGACGGGCGAGGCCTCGCTGCGCGCCGTCGCGGAGGGCATCCTCGCGTTCGAGCACGAGGTCCTGTGGCGCCCGCGCGGCGGGTGGGCGGCGTCCCAGGACGCGGACGTCTCTATGAAAGATGATGGATCCTACTTCACGTGGACGAAGGGCGAGCTCGAGGCCGCGGTGGGCCCGGACCTGGCGCGGCTCGCGACGCTCGCCTGGGGCGTCGGCGAGGCGGAGGGCGAGGTCCACCTCACGCCGGGACGGCACGTGCTGTTCCAGGCGGCGGACGACGACGCGCTCGCGGCCGGGCTGAAGATGGACGCGGCGGAGATCGGCGCGCGACTCGACGAGGCCCGCCGACGGCTCAAGGGCGCGCGCGACCTCCGCAAGGCCCCCTTCGTCGACCCCACGGTGTACGTGGGGTGGAACGCGATGATGGCATCCGCCGCGCTCGAGG
>DATDQL010000116.1:0-2126 GCA_035292305.1 Thermoplasmatota archaeon | reverse complement strand
CGCTGCGCGGCCGGAACGACGACGTCGTCGTCTCGGGCCGGAGCGAGAGCCGGCTCCGCAAGCGGCTCCAGGGCGGCATCGCGTGCGTCGCGTGGGATCCCGTCGCGGGGCCGCCGCCCGCCGCGGCGCTCGCGGGCGTGGACGCGGTCGTGAACCTCGCCGGCGAGCCCGTCGCGACCTGGTGGACGAAGGCGAGGAAGGCGCGCATCCGCGAGAGCCGCGTCACGGGCACGCGCAACCTCGTCACGGGCCTCCTCGCCGCCGACCCGCGACCCAGGGTCCTCGTGAGCGCCTCCGCGATCGGCTACTACGGCGACCGCAAGCAGTCGTGGGTCTACGAGGAGTCCCCGCCCGGGAACGACTTCCTCGCCGAGGTGTGCCAGGCATGGGAGGCCGAGGCGTGGAAGGCGCGCCCCATCCGCACCGCCGTCGTGCGTTTCGGCATCGTCCTCGGACGCGATGGCGGCGCGTACCCGCAGATGTCGAAGCCCTTCCGCCTCTTCGCCGGCGGGACGATCGGCCAGGGGTACGCATGGATGAGCTGGATCCACCACGCCGACGTGACCGGCATCCTGCTCCACCTGCTCGACAAGGACCTCGCGGGCGTCTTCAACGCGACCGCGCCGGACCCGGTGTCGAACGGCGAGTTCTCGCACACGCTCGCGGGCGTGCTGCACCGCCCGTGCTTCGCGATGGTGCCCGTGATCGCGCTGCGCCTCATGAAGGGCGGGTTCGCGAGCGTGATCACGTCGAGCACGCGGGTGAAGCCCCTCCGCACGGAGGCGAGCGGCTACGCGTTCCGGTTCCCGCGGCTCCGCGAGGCGCTCCTCGATCTCGAGCGGAAGCGCTAGGCCCCGAGCGCGCGGAGGATCGCGGCCTTCACCTCCGACATCGCGCGCGGCCGGTCGCCGTCGCCGAGGAGCAGCGGCCCTTCGGCGGGATCGTCCGGAAGACGCCCGTGCGAGCCCTTGACGAGCGACGCGTCGAGCGGCGTCACGTTGAGCAGCGCGCGGAACCCGAGCTTCCTTCGGAGCAGCGTCCACGCGATCGAGCGCCGCGACCTGTCGCAAAAAAGCTCGCACGGGTCGTAGCCGGGCTTCCGGTGGATGTCCACCGTGCGCGCGAAGTCCGGCGCGCGCGCGTCGTCGAGCCAGTACGGGTACGCGAACCAGCGGTCCTTCGGCGCGACGAGCACGAGGTCGCCCGCGCGCGGGTGGCCGAGGTCCACGACTTCCCCGAACCCGTCGAGCGCCCGCTGCGCCGCCGCGACGTCCCTCGTGTAGACGTGCGCGACCTGGTGGTCGCAGACCGCGAACGCCCGCGACCGGGCCGTATCGAGCAGCTCGCCCACGGGATTGTCGATCACTTCGAGGAGCCCCGCCTTCCGGAGCGCGCGGTTCGGGTGGAGCGCGCCCGCGACGCGGGTGATCCCGTACTCCGAGACGACGAGGAACTTGTGCCCCGGCGCGGCGTCGATGATCCGCGCCGCCTCGGCGTCGACCGCGCGAACCTGCTCCGCGGCGTTCTCCGGCCCGAACCGCTGGAGGTCGTAGTCGAGGTGGGGAAGGTAGACGAGGCAGAGATCCGGGTCGTGCTCCCGGATCACGTCGATCGCCGCCGAGGCGATCCATCGCGTCGATTCGATCCCCGCGAGCGGCCCCCAGAACCGGAAGAGCGGGAACGTCCCGTGGCGCCGCTGCAAGTCGCGCCCGATCTCCGGCGGATCGCTGTAGACGTCCGGCACCTTCCGCCCGTCGGCGAAGTACGCGGGCCTTGGCGTCACCGAGATCGCCGCGGTCGTCGCCATGTTGAACCACCAGAAGAGGTTCGCGGTTTTTCCGCGGAATTCCTCCCACACCTTCCTGCCCTCGACGAGCCGGTTCGACTGGCGCCAGAAGAGGACTTCGTTCAAGTCGCGGAAGTACCAGCCGTTCCCGACGATGCCGTGTTCGCGGGGCGAGAGCCCCGTGAGCATCGTGGCCTGGCTGCTGCAGGTGACCGCCGGGAGAGGCGGTGTGAGGGGGGCCGGGGGGCCGAGGGCGCTGAGCCGCGGCGCGTGCTTCAGCAGCGCGGGCGTCATCCCGACCACGTTGAGCACGCAGACCTTCGCCACGCCCGAAAGGGTA
>DATDQL010000115.1:0-3274 GCA_035292305.1 Thermoplasmatota archaeon | reverse complement strand
CTCGATGGCGACGTACCACGCGCCGGCGCGGAACGGAGCCTCCGCGCGGATGTGCACTCCGGACCAGCCGGTGCGTCCTTCGCGCTCGACGCCCCCGGCGTCGTAGAGCACGAGCCGCAGCGGCAGGGTCTCGCCTGCGGTGCCGTTCCACCACGCCCACGCGTCGACCGCGACCGTCCGCGCATCGAACGAGAGCTGGAGCGAATCCGACGCGACGCTCGTGCGGCACAGCACGAGGCCGCCCGGGACGCAGGCCGTGCCGGCGTCGGCGAACGTCACGGTCACGGACCGGCGCTCGACCGTCGTGCTCGGCGCATCGTCGCCGGGCGCATCGTCTTCGGCCGCCGGCTCGTCGCGGTCGCCATCGTCGCGCGGGCCCGTCGAGGGGCCGCCGCCCGTGCCCGAGGACGGCTCCGGCGGCGGGGGGGCCGTCGGCCCCGCGGGCGGCGTCGTCCGCGGTGGATCGGCCGCAGGCGGCTGCGTCCCGGGAGGCTCGACGTCCCGCGACATGCACCCGGTGGCGAGGAACACCGCGGCGAGCACCGCGAGCAGCGGGCGGACCGTCACGCCTTCAGCTCGCGACGGGGGCGGCTTGAACGTTGAGACGGGGCGCAAGGGACCCGGGGCCCTTCGGGCCCCAGGGCAAGCGCGACTCGAGCGCAAGCGCAAGGGCAAGCGCAAGGCGAGGGCAAGCGCAAGGCGAGGGCAAGCGCAAGGGCAAGCGCAAGGCGAGGGCAAGCGCAAGCGCAAGGGCAAGCGCAAGGCGAGGGCAAGCGCAAGGGCAAGCGGACGGCGAGAGCGGAGGTCGCGGCCGTCGGACGCGAGGTCCGAGGCCTCAGAACCCGGCTGGTAGCCCGAGCGCGCGCGATGACGATCTTCTGGACCTCGCTCGCCACACCGCGCCCCGCGCGGCGCGGTGAGCTCGCGAGATTCAAAGGCCCAGATGTCGAGCGATGACGATCTTTTGAATCTCGCTCGTCCCCTCGTAGATCGTCGTCACCTTCGCGTCGCGCATGTAGCGCTCGACCGGGTAGTCGGTCGTGTACCCGTTGCCGCCGTGCACCTGCACGGCCTCGATCGAGGCGCGCTGCGCGAGCTCGGAGGCGAAGTACTTCGCCATCGCGGCCTCCTTCGAGAAGGGCCGCCCGACGTCCTTGAGCCACGCCGCGCGCTGGACGAGGAGACGCGCCGCGTCGATCTCCGTCGCCATGTCCGCGAGCTTGAACTGGATCGCCTGGAAGGCGCCGATGGGCTTCCCGAACTGCTCGCGCTCCTTCGCGTACGCGAGGGACTCCTCCAACGCCGCGCGCGCGATGCCGAGCCCTTGCGCGGCGATGCCGATGCGGGACGCATCGAGCGCGCGCATCGCGATCTTGAACCCCTCGCCTTCGTCGCCGATGCGGTTCTCGACCGGGACGCGCGCGTCCTGGAGCGCGATCTCGCTGGTGACGCTCCCGCGGATGCCCATCTTGTGCTCGACGCTCGTCGGCCGGAAGCCTGGCGTCGTCGCGGGCTCGACGACGAACGCGCTGAGCCCGCGGGCCCCGGCGGCACCCGTCCGCGCGACGACGATGACGTGCCCGGCGTGGTGGCCGTTCGTGCACCAGGTCTTCGTGCCGTTCAGCAGGTAGTGGTCGCCTTCCCGCCGCGCGGTCGTCGTGAGGCTCCCGGGATCCGAGCCCGAGGCGGGCTCCGAGAGCGCGAACGCGCCGATGCGCTCGCCCGTCGCCAGAGGGGGCAGGAAGCGGCGCTTCTGGGCGTCCGTGCCGCGATCGACGACGGGATGGACGGCGACGCTCGTGTGCACGCCCCAGGTGACGCCGACGCTCGCGTCCCATCGCGAGATCTCCTCGATGACGAGCGCATACGCGCGCGCGGAGAGGCCAGCTCCCCCGAACTCGCGCGGGACGAGCGCGCCGAGGAGGCCGAGGCCGGCCATGCCGTCGAGCACGTCCTTCGGGAACGTGCCGTCGCGGTCGCGCGCCTTCGCCGTCGGGCCGACGTGCTCCGTGCAGAAGCGGCGGACCGTCTCGACGATGAGCCGCTCCTCGTCGCTGACGTCGAAGTCCACGACGACGGGAGGGCGCTGTGACCCAAATAATCAGCGGCGCGACCACGCCGTCGACGGCAGATCTCGATACACGGAGTCGAACGGCACGTCGGCGCCCGGCCGCTCGGCCACGGGCACGCCTCGGGCCCCCGCAGCGAGGCGGTCCGCACGGATGGCCCAGGAATGCGTGCGCCAGTCCTGGCCGTTGTTCAGCGTCGTCTCGTCGCTGCGGGCGGTCACGAGGCCGTGCGATTCCATGGAGTAGAACAGCTGCCGGTCCACAGGATCGAGGAGGTTGTCGATGATCTCCCCTTCGAACCCGAAGATGTCGAGCACGTGCTCCGCGTGCGCAGCGGCGTCTTCATCGTTCATTCCCATCCGGAGGACGAAGGCGCGAGCCAAGTCCTCGACCGTGACGATCCCCATGTGCATCCCCGACGGACGTCGGCGGTCGAGCGCTTCGCTCTTTCGGTTTGCGCGCATCGTCACGGGCGGCCCGAGCAAGCGGCGTCCGCGGGCTCATCCCGAGAGCTGCATCGTCGAGAGGAAGACGACCTGGTCCGGTCCGTTGCCGTCCGGGTCCGGCGAGCCATCGGTCTCGACGTCCACGTAGACCTCGATGCGACGCACGTCGCCGAAGTCCTCAGGCTCCACGGGGTGGAGCTCGCGTCCGTCCGCGCCGTACCACCGCACGCTGACCTGTCCGCCCATGGGCGCGAACGGATCCACTCTCGCGGCGTGCGCGTCCGCGTGCGCGAGCTCCCGCTCCGGCTCCTTGAAACCGTCTTCGTCGTACCACGTCTCGGTGGCGACGTAGGTCGGGTCGGCCTCGGGGTCGTAGGAAACGTCGACGGCGACCGGGACGAGGTCCTCGAGCTCGCTGGACTCGTCCTCGGCGGAGGCGAAGGGGGCCGCGACGAAGACCGCGACGGCCCCGAAGAGCGTGACCGCCAAGACGTACCGCATGCGACCTCCCGATACGTCCCACGGCCGTCCCGGCCTAAAGCTTTCTGCCGTGGGCGTATGGCACTTGGAATACGGCCTACCTAGAGGTCAGACCGAGAGCACGATCTTGCCGAAGTGCTCGCGGGCCTCGAGGCGCCGCTGACCTTCCGCGCAGCTCGCGAGGGGAAGCACGGAATCGATGACGGGAGCCACCTTCCCGTCGCAGACGAGGCGCCAGACCTCGGCGGTCTCGGCAAAGCTCGCCATCGTGGAGCCGAT
>DATDQL010000114.1:0-3858 GCA_035292305.1 Thermoplasmatota archaeon | reverse complement strand
GCAGGCGCCGGCCTCTACCTCGCGAGACCGGCTTGGATGCCGGGTCGACGACGCGGGCCTGACAAACCTTAAGCGGCCGCACTCCGCGTGCGCCGCGTGCAGGGAGCCCGGAGGCTTCTCGTCGTCTTGCTCGGGCTCCTCGCGGCGCCGTCCGCGGCCGCGCAGGTCTTCCAGCCGGACATCGAGGTCACGGTCGACTACCCCGAAGGCGAGCTCATGCCGGTCGTCGCGCGGCCGGGCTTCCCGGCAGAGGCCGACGTGAAGGTCCGCTTCCCGGTGAACGTGACGTACACCGTCCCGCCGGGCTCGTTCGCGCCGCAGGCGACGCAGCTCACGATCGCGCTCCTCGACGCCCCGTTCTGGGCCGCGGTCACGCTCCGCGACAGCCGGTTCCCCGTCGACGTCGGACCCGTCCCCGACCTGCAAGGGCGCGTCTGGACGTTCCAGACCGAGGCGACCGTGTACGCGAAGTCCACGGCGCCCGCGTCGCTGCCCGCGCCGCTCTCGTTCACCGCCGTCGCGGACCGCAATCCGCCGCTCGCGGAAGCGTCGGACGAGGCGCCCGGGAGCATCAGCGCGCGCCCCTACGTCATCTTCCAGGCGGAGGCCGTGGCGGCGACGACGACGGTCGAGCCGTTCGGCGAGGCCGTCGTCGAATTGCGCGTCGCGAACCTCGGCAACCACCTCGCCGTCGCGGTCGTCGACGTCGTGCACGCGGACGCGGGCCTCGAAGCGGAGGTGTCGCCGGCGCCGGTGCTGCTGCGCCCCAACCCCCTCGCGTTCCGCCTCGACGACGAGAAGCGCACGGTCCCCGTCACGATCCGGCACCGTTCCGGGGACGGCGGCGAGGTGCTGCTTCGGGTGCGCGACGGCCTCGAGACGCCCGGCGCGATCGTGCAGGAACAGGTCGTGCGCCTGCACGTGGGCGTGGCACGCGGGGGCGAGCCGCCGGCGGCGTGGCCGGTGCTGTTGCTTGCGGGCGTGGCGCTGGGTGCCGTTCTGTTCCGGCGCTGACAAGCGCCACGGGTCCTCGCGGCCAAGATCCGTCGCCCCCCGCCAAGATCACCCGGAGGCACGGAGGTGGGGAGGGCCGGAGCGGTGTGCCGACGTCCTCCGTTCCTTCGGTCCTCCGTTCCTCCGTGTAGACCTGGCGGGGGGTAGCGGAACGTCGAAGCGCCCGCTAGGGAAGATCCGCGCCGACCTGCATCGCGAGCCCGACGAGCGCGAGCGCGACCCCCCACGCCGCCGCGCGCTGTGCGTTCGCGCGCCGCTTCGACGTGCGCTCGCGCGCCGCGAACGCGGCGAGCAGCGCGATGAGGGTCGCGCCGGCCGTCGCGGCGAGGATGCCTGGCAGCGCGACGAGGTCGACGCGCGGGATCTGGAGCCCGAGGTAGGCCGACGCGACGGCCAAGAGGCCGAGAAGCACGCATGCGAGCCCGCCGGCGAGCGCGAGGGGACCGGCGCGAAACAGGATGCCGCCGAGCACGACGCCGGGATCCCGGTCGTCCTCGGGCGCGAGGGCGACGACCCCGAGGACGACGAGCGCGAGCATCGCGGAGACGCCGCCCGCGAGCGCGGGAAGAGGCGACGCCACGTGCTTCACGCCGAGGACTGCCGCGCCCGACGCGAGGACGACGGCGGCGACCGCGGCCAGCGAGACGAACTCGCCCGTCGCCGAGACCGTCTTGGCCACGTCCCTTTCCCTGCGCTCGTCCTCGCCTTGAGCCTGGCGGAACCGTGCCCGCGGCGCCGGAAGGCCCAAGGGGGGCCGGACAGGTGCCGGCGCGTGAAGGTGGCGGTCGTGCTCGGAGGCGTCCCCCCGCCCCTCGCCGCAGCGGCGAAGGAGCTCAGCGGCGCCTTCGTGGTCGCGGCGGACGCGGGCGCGACGTTGTGCCGCGCGTGGGGGATCCGGCCGGACGTCGTCGTCGGGGACATGGATTCCGTCGCGCCCGGCATCCTCGACGAGCTCGAGGCCGTCGGGACGCGCATCGAGGTCCACCCGCGCGACAAGCTCCACACGGACGCGCGGCTCGCGCTCGACGTCGCGCTCGCCGCCTCCCCGGACGAGGTCGTCTTCCTCGCGGGCGCGGGCCGCCGCCTGGACCAGGCGCTCGCGAACCTGCAGCTCCTGCGCCGCGCGGCCGAGGCCGGCGTGGCGGCGCGCGCCGTCGAGGCCGACGGGCGCCTCTGGACCGTCGTCCCCGCGCGCCCCCTCGAACTCGCGCTCGCGAAAGGCGCGATCTTCAGCGTCCTCCCGCTGACGGACGAGGCCACCGGCGTCGCGGTCGAGGGTGCGCAGTATCCCCTCCGCGACGCGACGATGCGATTCTCGGATCCCTACGGCGTCTCGAACGTCGCCGAGGGAGGACGCGTGCGCGTCTCGTGCGCGACGGGCGTGCTCGCGGTGATCGAGCCGACGATACCGTGACGAGCGCTGACGCTAACGCTGGCGCTCGCGCAAGGGAGCGCGTAGCGAAAGGGCGAGGGAGGGCCAGGGCGAGGGCTGTCGCCGCGACGGGGCGTCGCATGGACGAGCGGTGGCGCTCGCGTTGCCCCGTCCCTCGCCCTCACGTTCCCTCCCCCTCGCCATTGCGCTCCTTCGCCCTCGCGCTCCCTCGCCCTCGCGCGCCCTAGCGCAAGCGTCAGCGCCAGCGCTAGCCCTCGCAGTCTTCATACCGAAGCCGCCCGTTGCCGGCGCGATGTTCCCCAAGGTCGAGGTCGTCGCGGGCTCCATCGCGGACCAGGACGCGGACGCCGTCGTCGTGAACCTCTTCCAGGACCTCGCCGGCAAGGGCCGTCCGAAGCTCGGCGGCGCGACCGGCGCGCTCGACGAGGCGAGCGGCGGGATGATCGCGGCGCACGTCGCGCGCGGGGACTTCAAGGGGAAGCTCGGCGAAGTGGCCGTGCTCTACCCGGACCACCTCCGGGCGAAGCGCATCCTCGTCGTCGGGCTCGGCAAGAAGGCGGAGTTCGACCTCGACAAGGTGCGCGTCGCCGCGGGGAAGGCCGCCCGGAAGGCGCAGGCGCTGCGGTGCCGCAGCCTCGCGACCATCGTCCACGGCACGGCCATCCGCGGCCTCAAGCCCGAGGCCGCGTGCGAGGCCACGGTCGAGGGGACGATGCTCGCGCTGCACCGGTTCGAGCAGTACAAGGGGAAGAAGCCCGAGGACGCGGAACCCGAGGTGGATCTCGCGACCGTCCGCATCGTCGAGTCCGACAAGGCGAAGCTGCGCGCGTTCCGGGAAGCCGCGCGCGTGGCGACCGTCGTCTCCGAGTCGGTCTGGTACACGCGAGACCTCGCGACCCTCTCCGGCCGCGACGCTTCGCCGACGAAGTATGGGGAGCGCGCGAAGGCGCTCGGGAAGGAGGTCGGGCTCCACGTCGAGGTGCTCGAGAAGCCCGCGATCGAGAAGCTCGGGATGGGCGCGTTCCTCGCGGTGAACCAGGGGTCGGCGGAGCCGCCGCGCTTCGTCGTCCTCGAGCACAACCGCGGGAAGCCTCGGCTCCCGACGGTCGTGCTCGTCGGCAAGGGCATCACGTTCGACTCCGGCGGCATCTCGATCAAGCCCTCGGAGAAGATGGAGGACATGAAGTTCGACAAGAGCGGCGCGTGCGCAGTGTTCGGCGCGATGCGCGCACTCGCGCTCCTGAAGGTGCCGGTCCACGTCGTCGGCATCACTCCGTTCACGGACAACCTGCCGTCGGGCTCGGCGTACCGGCCGGGCGACGTCGTCCGTGCGATGAACGGCGTCACGATCGAGGTCGTGAACACCGACGCGGAGGGCCGCCTCGTCCTCGCGGACGCCCTCGCGTACGCGGACCGCTTCCACCCTGCGGCCGTCGTCGACATGGCGACGC
>DATDQL010000113.1:0-5364 GCA_035292305.1 Thermoplasmatota archaeon | reverse complement strand
GAGCCTCGCCGCTGCCGCAGGGTCGCGGCGCGCGAGCGTGGTCCTGCCTTCGTCGTGCGACGCGTCCTCGAGGTCCTTGACCACCTCTCGCCCGAACGTCGCGACCGCGGCGAGCGCCGCGAAGACGAGGACCTCCGGGCGGGGGTCCCCGACACCGACCGCGCCGAGGACGAACGGCGCCGCCGCGAGCGCCGCGACGAGGACGTTCCCGGGGAGGCCCGCGCCCTTCGCCCGCGTCTCGTAGGCGAGCTCGAGGACAAGCGCCGCGCCCACGACCGCGAGCGCGCGAGGCGCCGCGACCGCGGTCGGCAGGACCGACGCCGTGAGGAGCAGGACGCCGAGCCCCCGCGCAGCGCGCGCGGAGACGCGTCCGCTCGGCACGGGGCGCCCGGGGTGCGCTCCGCGGTCGATCGCCGCGTCGCCCGCGTCGTTGAGGGAGTTCGCGCCCGCCGCGAAGAGCACGCCCGTCGCGGCGAGGAGCGCGACGCGCCACGCCGGCGCGAGCGCGGGCGCGCCGCCCGCCGCGTACGCGCCGAGGACGACGGCCGCGCCCGTCATGAGCGCGTTGCCCGGTCGGGTGAGCTCGAGCCAGGCGCGCATCCGGAAGGCGAACCGCGCGGCGGTTCAAGGCGTTGTCCCTCGGCTGGCTCGACGATGGAACCACCAAGGCACCAAGGATCTCGGAACCCGTCTCCATGCGGCGCGGCCAGCACGGGGCGAAGTCCCTGGAACCTTGGTGCCTTGGTGTCTTGGTGGTTGATTTTACCTGGCACGGCCCACGGCCGACACCCATAAGCCCGCCCTCTCCGCATCCGGCCCCGTGCATGTGCGCGGGACGCTCCTCACGTTCGACCTCTCCGGGTATTCGGACCGGACCGCGCCGCGCCTGTGGATCCGCGACGAGGAGGGCGACGTCAAAGCGTACCAGGACGCCGCGTTCGCTCCGTACTTCTACGCCGTCCCAGCGGCATCCACCGATGCTCCCGCGCTCGCGGCGAGCCTCGCAGGATTCACCGCGGGCGAGGCGCGCGTCCTGCGGACCGAGGCCGTGAAGCGGCGCTTGGGCCTCCGCGAGGTCGGTGTCGTGCGTGTGGAGACCGAAGACGCGGCCGACCTCCACCCGCTCGCCGCGGCCGCGAAGGCGCGCGACGACGTCGACGACGTGCTCGAGACCGACGTCGCGCTCCACCTGCGGTACGCGCTCGACCGCGGGCTGGCGTCGCCCTGCGAGGTCGACCTCGACGAGAGCGGAGGCCTCGTGCGTTCCATCCATGCGCTCCCCGGCGAGGGGACGCCTCCCACGCACCTCGCGCTCGCGCTCGAGCCCCCGGATCCCGCGGACCCGCTCGGACCGGAGGCGCCCATCGTCCGCGCCGCGGTCGCCGACGCGGACGGCGCCGAGGTGTTCGAGGGGAAGGAAGTCGACCTCGTCGAGGCGTTGTTCAACGCCGTCCGCCGGCGCGACCCCGACGTGCTCCTCACCTTCGACGGCGACGCGCTCGAGATCCCGCGGCTCCTCGCGCGCGCGTCGGAAGGAGGCGTCGAGGTCGCCCTTGGGCGCGACCGCACGCCTCCGACGGCGCGCGCGACCGGCCCGACCCGCACCGCGAGCGTCGCGGGGCGCGCCCACATCGACCTCCTCAAGGTCGCCGAGCGGGACGTGCCGGACGTCAAGATCCCGACGCTCGACGGGTACGCCACGCATCTCGGCGCCCCGCTCGAAGGCGACGACGTCAAGTCGCGCGCGCGGGCGGTCCTCGCGATGGGCGAAGCGCTCCTTCCGCTCCAGATCGAGCTCGCGCGCATGACGCGCCTCCCGCTCGACGAGGCCGCGCGCGCCGGCCGCGGCAAGATGGTCGACCAGGTGCTCCTCGCGGCCGCGGCGCGCGGAGGCATCCTCGCGCCGAACAAGGGCTCCGCGGCGCCGAAGGCGCCCCCCGAGGAGGGCTCGGACGAGGGCACCGACGGCGGCCAGTACGAGGGAGGGCTCGTGCTCGAGCCCGTGCCCGGCGTCCACCGCGGCGTCGTCGCGCTCGACTTCCGGTCGATGTACCCGAGCCTGATGATCGCGCGCAACGTCAGTCCGGAGACTCTCCTCGCTCCCGGGGAGGACGCGCCCGCGCACGAGGCTCCGGAGGTCGGGCACCGCTTCCGCACGGAGCCGCGCGGGTTCTTCTCGGCCGTCGTCGAGGACCTCATCCAGCGCCGCCGCGCGGTGCAGGCCGAGATGCGGGCCGCGCCGGCGGAGCGCAAGGCCGTGCTCGACACGCGGCAGAAGGCTTTGAAGGTCCTGACGAACGCATGCTACGGGTACCTCGGTTGGACGCAGGCGCGGTGGGGCGCACGCCCCGCCGCCGAAGCGGTGACCGCGTGGGGTCGCGCGCTCGTGCGCGACGTGCGCGACCGCGCCGAGGCGCGCGGCCTGCGCGTGTTCTACGGCGACACGGACTCCCTGTTCGTGACGGACTCACCCGAGGTCGCGCGCCTCGTCGACGAGGTGAACTCCGAGAAGGTGGTGGAGCTCGAAGCGCAGGACCGGTTCACCGCGCTCCTCCTCACCCCGTCGAAGAAGCGCTACGCGGGCCTCACGGACGCGGGCGAGGTCGTCGTCCGCGGGCTCGAGGTCCGCCGGGGCGACTGGTGCGCGCTCGCGAAGCGCGTGCAGGCCGAGGTGCTCGACGTCGTCCTCCGCGAGGGCTCGCCCGAGGAGGCCGCGCGGCTCGTCCGGCGCGTCGTCGAGGAGGTGCGGCAGGGGAAGGTCCCCGTCGCGGACCTCGTCATCCACAAGACGATGACGATGTCGCCGAAGAAGTACCGCGCCCGGGCCGCGCACACGGCCGCCGTCGAACGCGCCGAGCGTGACGTCCCGGGCTTCCGCGTCGTCGTCGGCGCGAAGATCGCGTACGTCGTGCTCCGCGAAGGCGGCGCGGAGGCGTCGCTCGCCGACCGCACGAAGCTCGCGCGGTTCCTCGGCCCGGGCGACGCTCCGGATCCCGAATACTACGTCGCGAAGCAGGTCGTGCCCGCGGCGCTGCGTATCCTCGAACCCTTCGGATGGACCGCCGAGGCCCTGCAGGGCGCGCCGAGGCAGACGAAGCTGTTCTGAGTCGGTCCCTGGTCGCCTCGCCAACGAAACCACCAAGCCACCAAGCCTTCGCAAACTCGTCCGTATCCGGGGCGGGCACCGGAAGAACGTGCCTTCGTGCCGGCTGGTCTCGGGGTGGGCGTGATCGCCCGGCCCGCCGCAGCACGAAAACGCGGAACGCGGGCCGGACCGAGCGGCTCCGAAGTCCATGCACCGCGCAAGCTTATCCCCCCTTGACGCCCCTCCGGGTCCGGAGGCAAGTCATGCGAGCCCTGGTCGTGGCGACCGCCATCGCGATGTCCGTCCCGTTCCTTCCTGTGCCGACCGCCGCGGCGACGACGTTCACGGTGAGCGCCGGTGACAACTTCTGGTCGCCGACCCCGCTGACGATCGCCGTGGGCGACTCGGTCCACTTCGTCAAGACCGGGGCGAATCCGCACAGCCTCTCGTCCTCGTTCAAATCGTGCCCGGATCCGCTGAGCAGCTGCACGCACGCGTTCACGACCCCGGGCACGTACAGCTACATCTGCGGCGTCCACGGCGCGGCGATGTCCGGCAGCATCACCGTGAGCGGGCCCCCGCCCCCTCCACCCGCGATCACGATCTCGTCCCCCACCGAGGGCGCGACCGTGTCGGGCACGATCACGGTCAGCGGGACGGCGACGCCCCCGACCGGGAAGACCATCACGAAGGTCGAGGTCAAGGTCGACCTGACCGGGACGTACGCGCTCGCGACCGGGACGACGTCGTGGTCGCGCTCCGTGGATCTCTCCTCGCTCACGAACGGCGCGCACCGCATCTACGCGAAGGCAACGGCCTCGAACGGCGGCGTCAAGGAGACCTGGAGGAACGTCACGGTGAACAACCCGCTCACGCGCGACCTCCAGCCGACGCAGATCCTGTCCTCGCCCGTCAGCACGACGTCGACGCAGGACTTCGTGACGGTCACCGTCAAGAACAACGGCAACCAGGCGACCGTGCCTTATCACATCAAGCTCGAGTTCGCGTACAAGGGCGGCCGCCAGTTCGCCGGCGAGGTCTTCGCCGGGACCATGCCCGCGTTCGGGGAACAGAGTTTCACGATGATCGTCGGCGACCTCTTCCACTACGGGAGGTTCGACGTCGTCGCGACCGTGGACGACCTCGGCCAGGTCCAGGAGTTGAACGAGGGCAACAACGCCCTCGCGGGCTCGGTCGCGCTGGTGACCGGGCTCGTCGCAGGCCAAGACCTCCGCGACCCGGACGTGTAGCCGGGGCCGGGCACGCGCCGCGGCGCAGGCAGGCTCATCCGCGAGGATCGCGTCAGGTTCCCCGTTGCCCGGGCGCCTCACGATCGGATTGTACAATTCGTACGACCCGCGCAAGCTCCACGAGGCGCACCGTCGCGCCCTCGCGCGCGCCGCCCCCTTGGCGCTCGCTTTCGACGCGAACCTCGCGACGTTCGGCTTCCCCTTCCACGCGTCCGCGGGCGACTTGAAAGTCGCCCGCGGTGGAGCGGGCGCCGCGGCGGCCGCACCCTTGGATCTCCGCACGCCCCTCGACGTCGCGCGCTTCGTCGCGGGGACGACGAGCATCGGCGAAGGCGGCGACTACTTCGTCGAGCTCGCGAAGCTCGGCCGCTTCCAGCTCTTCCCGTTCCCCGAACGCGGCTTCCCGCCCCAGCTCGGCGAGGTCGTGCTCACGACCGAGCACGCGAGATGCCCGCGCGACACGAGCGCCCGGGCCGTCGCGCGCGCCCTCGTCGACGGGAGGAGTCAGCTCCTCGTGTTCGGGCTCGGACCGCACGGCGTGCCGAAGGACGTGCACGCGATGGCGGCGTGGGAACTCGACATCACGGCTTCGCCGGGCCAGGGCGGGGGCTCGGGTCGGGCCGGGGCGGGTCCGGACGCCGAGACCGGCGGCTACTCGCTCGAGACCGCGACCGCGCTCGGCGCCGTCGTCGGCGCGATCTTCGCGCACGTCGAGGCGCTCGAGGCGACGCCGGCGCACGTGCACCGTCGCTGACCGCATCAAGTATTTGACCGAAGCCCGCCTCCTGCGCCCCGTGCAGAGCGCGCAGGAGCTCCCGTCGTACACGCCGGGCAAGCTCCGCATGACGGAGGTGTTCTACTCCCTCCAGGGCGAGGGGTCCCAGGTGGGGCTCCCGACCGTCTTCGTGCGCCTCACCGGGTGCTCCTTGAGGTGCTCGTGGTGCGACACCGCGTACTCGTTCTACGGCGGGGCGGACCGCTCGATCGACGACGTCGTCGCCGACGCGGAGCGGTTCCCGGTGCGCCGCG